>NZ_JBWZCG010000011.1:0-132389 GCF_059383415.1 Pseudarthrobacter sp. RHLT1-30-1 | reverse complement strand
CCACTGCCTGATGGTGGCCGGAGGCGATCTTGACTGTGACGCCCGCGGGTGCGGGGGAGTCGAATAAAACACCACCCCCCCCCTCCAACCCCACCCCCCCCCCTCCTCCCCCCCCCCCCCCCCCCCCCCCCCACGGCCGTAATGCGAAGGAAAACACCATGAAAGCAGCACGCTTCCACGCCCGCGAGGATCTCCGGATCGAAGACGTCCCCGAGCCGGAGCTGCGCCCCGGCGCAGTGAAAATCGCCGTCGCGTGGTGCGGGATCTGCGGCACGGACCTCCACGAATTCCTGGAAGGACCGATCTTCACCCCGCCGCCCGGCCATCCCCACTCGCTGTCGCACGAGGCCGCCCCCGTCACCCTGGGGCACGAGTTTTCCGGCACGGTCGAGGAACTGGGGGAGGGCGTCACCGGGCTCGCCATCGGAGACAGCGTCGTGGTGGAACCCTATATTGTCTGCAATGAATGCGGTCCGTGCCTCAGCGGGCACTACAACCTCTGCACCAAACTCGGCTTCATCGGCCTGGCGGGCGGCGGCGGAGGACTGAGTGAGAAGATCGTCGTCGACACCCGGTGGGTCCACCCCGTCGGCGACATCCCGCTGGACGAAGCCGCGCTCATTGAACCCCTCGCCGTGGCCTATCATGCCGTCGGCCGGAGCGACGTCAAAGCCGGGAACGTCGCCGTCGTCGGCGGTGCCGGCCCCATTGGTCTGCTGACCGCAGCGGTCCTCAAGGGCCTCGGCGTCACCACGATCGTCACTGAGCTGTCCGCTGCCCGGAAGGACAAAGCGGTTTCCTCCGGCGTCGCGGACCACGTTCTGGACCCGAGTTCCGACGACGTCAAGGCCCGGGTGCTGGAACTGACCAACGGCGCCGGGGCGGATGCGGCCTTTGAATGTGCCGGCGTGAATGCGGTGCTGGACACCATGCTCGACGTCGTGAAGCCGGCGGGCGTTGTGGTCAACGTGTCGATCTGGGGACATCCGGCCACGGTGGACATGCAGAAGGTCGTCCTGAAGGAAATCGACCTCCGCGGCACCATCGCTTACTGCGGCGATCACGCGGCCGCGATCAAACTCGTCCAGGACGGAAAAGTCGACCTGAAGCCCTTCATCACGGGAAGAATCGCCCTGGACGATCTCGTGGACAAGGGCTTCGACACCCTGATCAACCACAACGACACCGCGGTGAAAATCATCGTCCACCCCTAGTGATCCGGGTCACGGCCGGAATAGTTGCAGGCGCCGCGCAGTTGCCGCCAGAGAACCCAATCCCTTGTGAAAGGAACTGCGCATGCTGTTTTCCCCGATGACTCTCGGCGAGCTGGAACTGCCCAACCGACTGGTGATGGCGCCGCTGACCCGCGTCCGCTCCGGCCAGGAGGGCGTTCCCGGCCCGCTGGTTGCCGAGCACTACCGGCAGCGGGCGTCCCTCGGCCTGATCGTCAGTGAGGGCACGTATCCTAGCCATGCCGGCCGGGGCTTCCCGGGCCAGCCGGGCCTGGTCACCGAGGAACAGCTCAAGGGCTGGGCCGACGTCACCGCCGCCGTGCACGCCGAGGGCGGCCGCATCTTCGCCCAGGTCATGCACGCCGGACGCGTCACGCATGAAGACACCAACGGCGGTCACCAGGTGGTCGCGCCGAGTGCCATCGCGATCGACGGCCAGACCCGCACCTACCAGGGCAAACAGGCATTCCCCGTTCCGCACGCCCTGACCACCGACGAACTGCCGGGCATCATCGAGGAATTCGTGACAGGGTCCCGCGACGCCATCGGTGCAGGGTTCGACGGCGTCGAGCTGCACTCAGCCAACGGCTACCTGCTGCACGAGTTCCTCGCGCCGTCCGCCAACCAGCGCGACGACATCTACGGGGGCTCGCCGGAGAGCCGGGCGCGCTTCGTCATCGAAGTGACCCGGGCCGTGGTGGACGCCATTGGCGCCGACCGGGTGGGCATCCGCATCTCGCCCGAGCACAACGTCCAGGGCGCTATGGAGGTTGACGCGGCCGATGTCCGGGAAACCTACGGGATCCTCGTGGATGCCCTGGCGCCCCTGAACCTCGCCTACCTGAGCGTCCTGCACAAGGAGCCGACGAGCGCCCTGGTGCAGGAACTGCGCACCCGCTTCAACGGCACCTTCCTGCTGAACACAGGCTTCGGCGTCGTCACCACCCGTGAGGAAGCCACCGCGATTGTTGCGGACGGCCACGCTGACGCCGTTGTCGTCGGACGCCCGGCCATCGCCAACCCGGACCTCGTCCGCCGCTGGCGTGAAGGACTTCCGACCAACGTGGCCGACTCGGCCACCTTCTACACCGACGGCGCCCTGGGCTACACCGACTACCCGGCGTACCAGAACTAGGTTCCCGGGCGGCAACTCCGCCGCCAGGGGGACATGTCCAGCGCGGCCCAAGGTCACCGCTGGACATGTCCCGTTGCGGCCACGAACAGTGGGCAGAGTGCCATTCTGCCCACTGTTCCCGGTTTAAGACTGGGCATGACCTGTGGGTGCGGAGGTCAAGGCTGAGCATGTCGCTTGTTGGTCTTCGAAAGACTTCCGTTTCGGCCAGTCCTATAGGATTTGCTCATGCAACAAGCTTCGCCAGGCGACCGTGCTGAGGTCCGCACCACAGGCCGTACCGTCAGCCGCCAGGTCCTGGCTGATCACGTTTACGAAGAACTGCTGGCGTCGCTCATGGACGGCCGGCTGGAACCCGGCGCCGTGGTGAGCATCGACGGCACGGCCCGGGAACTCGATGTGTCGCCGACGCCCGTTCGGGAGGCTCTCGCGCGCTTGGAGCACACCGGCATGGTGCGCCGCGTGGCACTCAAGGGCTACCGGGTCGCACCGGTCTTCACCAGGGAAGACTTTGCCGAGCTCATGGAGGCGCGCCTGGCCATTGAGCCCGTCAACGCCCGCCTCGCGTGCGCCCGCTTGACGCCAGAGCACCTCGCCAAGCTGGAACGGGCGGTCGCCGACCTCAAGACAGCGCCGAGGGGTCCGTCGTTTGCCGAGTACCGCGACTACCTGGAAGCCGATGAGAGGTTTCACCGGCTGATTGCGGAACAGACCGGCAACCAGTTTATGGTCGCCGCCTACGCAGCTCTCGGGGGGCAGGTCCAGCGCTTCCGCCTCTTCGGGGGAGTGGGCATCACCGACGCCGAGTACGCCATCGCCGAGCACCAGTCCGTCCTGGACGCGTTCGCAGCCGGTGACCCGGAGAAGGCGGCACTAGCCATGGCGAACCATGTGCAAAAGGTGCGTGGCCGCGCCATCGCCGACGCTCCGGCCGGCTGACCCGGACCCGAGTATGTCCGGCTGACCCCAGCCCAAGGCCGAGTTCCGCAGCTTTCCCGGCAGTCCCAGCGAACGGCACCTTCCGAGATTTTCGGGGCACCCTCCCTCGGCCAGGTTGCTCCCTATAGGATCTTCGATTACAGCCGAAAACTGCGAATGTGATCTTGACAACACTCTACGGATAGTAAATCCTATAGGAAACAGGATTCCACGAAGGAGTGAACCCATGGCCTACACAGCCGAAAACTGGCCGATCACCGCTGCGCTGCTGCAGTTTCCCGGCGTCGACGCCGCTGGAATTCAGATCAACGACGCCCCCGCCGCCGCCTGGGCCGAAGTCCTCACCGAGGTCAAGGACGCAGGCTTCACCAATGCGGACCTTACCGACAGCTGGGTCCGTCCCGGCGACCTGAGCCCCGCCCGCCTCGCAGAATTCAAGCAGACCGCCGAAACTGTCGGCATCGGCATCCCCGTCATCTCCGCCATTCGCCGCAGCGTGATCGAAGAGCGGAATTGGGAAGAGAACCTGGCCTACAGCCACCGAACGATCGACGCCGCCGCCGAACTCGGCTGCGAAGTCGTCTCCTTCGGGCTGCACCAGGCGCTGACGGCCGAGCAGCAGAAACAGCTCTGGTTCTGGACCCTTGAAGGCCACAAGGACCCGGTGGGCGACAAGGAAACCTGGGGCAAAGCCGTCACCCGGCTCCGCGAACTCGGCCGGCACGCGGCGGAGGCGGGCATCCTCCTCTCGCTCGAAATGTACGAGGACACCTACCTGGGTACCGCGGACTCGTCCGTGCAGCTCGTCCAGGACATCGGGCTCGACAATGTCGGCCTGAACCCGGACATCGGGAACCTGATCCGGCTGCACCGCCCGATCGAGGACTGGCGCGAGGTGGTCGCGAAGACCCTGCCGTACTCGAACTACTGGCACATGAAGAACTACATCCGCGACGAGGACGTGGCCCGGGACACCTACGTGGCGATGCCGGCCCCGATGGAATCCGGCCTGATCAACTATCGCGAGGCGTTCAAGGTGGCGCTCTCCGTTGGCTTCCAGGGCATCCTCTGCACCGAGCACTACGGCGGCGACGGCCTCAGCGTTACGGCCAGCAACCAGGACTACCTCCGCCGCCAGATCCTGCCGAAAACCGACGGCTACGCCCTCGGCAAGAGCCAGGTGGCCCAAGGCCGGCAGCTGCCCGCGGCCACGGCTCTCGCCAGCGTCTGACGCGGCGCGTGGTGCGGCCGTCAAACCCTTTCGGGGCGGCCGCACCACCCAGCTCCAACTCAGCTCACTCCCCACAGCACTAGTTCTCCAAGACGGATTCAATGAGGAACCATGACGCAGATCTTCGACAATCCCGCTGATTTCGCGGATGAGGCACTGGACGGCTTCGTGGCGGCCAACCGCGGCTACGTGGCCCGTGTCGACGGCGGCGTCGTCCGCGCCACCGAGGTCCCGGCCGGGCAGGTCGCCCTGGTGGTCGGCGGCGGGTCCGGGCACTACCCGGCCTTCGCCGGCCTCGTCGGACCGGGCCTGGCCACCGCCTCGGCCTGCGGCAACATGTTCGCCTCGCCCGCGGCCGGTCAGGTCTACCGCGTGGCCAGGGCCGCCAACGCCGGCGGCGGCGTGCTGCTGAGCTACGGCAACTACGCCGGTGACGTCCTGCACTTCGGCCAGGCCCAGCTGCGCCTCAACGCCGAAGGCATTGAGACCCGCACCGTCCTGGTCACCGACGACATCGCCAGCGCCCCGCTCGACCAGATCGAGAAGCGCCGCGGCATCGCCGGGGACCTGACGGTCTTCAAGATCGCCGGCGCCGCCGCGGAGGCCGGACTGAGCCTGGACGACGTCGAACGGCTGGCCATCCGGACCAACTACCGCACCCGCTCCCTCGGCGTGGCCTTCGACGGGTGTACCCTGCCGGGCGCGGATGCGCCGCTGTTCACGGTCCCGGCGGGGCACATGTCCCTCGGGCTGGGCATCCACGGCGAACCGGGCATCTCCGATCACCCCATGCCCACCGCCTCTGAACTGGCTGACCTCCTGGTCAGCCGGCTCCTTGCCGACAAACCGGACGACGCCGGCACCCGCGTCGTCGCGATCGTCAACGGCCTCGGCACGGTCAAGTACGACGAACTCTTCCTGCTGTTCGGCAAGATCGAGAAGCTCCTCACCGCGACCGGACTCACCGTGGTGGAGCCCGAATGCGGCGAACTCGTCACCAGCCTGGACATGTCCGGACTCTCCCTGACGCTGCTCTGGCTGGACGAGGAACTCGAGCAGTACTGGGCCGCCCCGGCAGACACCCCCGCGTTCCGCAAGGGAAACCTGGCGCCCCGCGCCCGCCGCGAACTCGCCGGCCCGGACGTTGCAGAGACCGCCGACGTCGAACGGCCCACCGCAGCGGCGGCAGCCTTCGGCCGGCTGGCGGCCGACCTCCTCGGCCAGACGCAGCACGTGATCATTGAGCATGAGGAAGAACTTGGCCGGCTGGATGCCGTCGCCGGCGACGGCGACCACGGGATCGGCATGCGCCGCGGCGTGGATGCGGCAGTCGCCGCGGCCGAGCAGGCCGCGTCGGACGACGGCGGCGCGTCGCCGTCGCGCATCCTGACCGCGGCGGGGGAGGCCTGGAGCGAACGGGCCGGCGGCACCTCCGGCGCCCTCTGGGGCTCGGCGATCATCGCGGCCGGACAGGCCCTGGGCAACCAGGACAGCTACAGCGGCGAGGACGCAGCCGCCGCGGTCACGGCCTTCGTTGACGCGATCACCGAGCTCGGCAAGGCCGAACTGGGCGACAAGACCATGGTGGACGCCTTAGTGCCGTTCCGGGACTCTTTCCTCACCGCCTTCGACGCCGGCACCTCAGTGGCTGCCTCGCTCGCCGCAGCAGCGGAGGCCGCCACTGCCGCCGCGGACGGGACGTCCGGATTGCGTCCGCTCAAAGGCCGGGCCCGCCCGCTCGCCGAAAAAAGCCTCGGACACCCCGACCCCGGCGCGGTGTCCTTCGCGCTCATCGCCACCCGGATTTCCGTACACATCGACACGTCCAGCACAGGAACGCGGCTCGCTCACTCCGAGCCGGCCAAGCAAGGAGCAGAAGCATGAGCGCAACCACAGGCTGGCGCATCGTCGTCGGGAACGACGAAGCCGGCGTCGAATACAAGAACGCCCTTAAAGCACTCCTGGAAGCGGATCCCCGCGTTGCCTCCGTGCAGGACATCGGAGTCGGCGCCAATGACTCCACCGCTTACCCGCACGTCGCTGTCGAGGCGGCCAGGAAAGTGGCCGAGGGCGAAGCGGACCGTGCCCTGCTGATCTGCGGCACCGGCCTGGGGGTGGCCATCGCGGCCAACAAGGTACCCGGAATCCGCGCAGTCACCGCTCACGACAGCTACTCCGTGGAACGCTCGGTGCTGAGCAACAACGCCCAGGTCCTCACGATGGGCCAGCGCGTCATCGGCCTGGAACTCGCCAAGAACCTCGTCACCCAATGGCTGGGCCACCGCTTCGACGAAACCTCTTCCTCCGCCGCCAAGGTGGACGCCATCGGCTCCTACGAGCCCGAATACACGAAGGCAGTCTGACCATGACCGAATCAACGAACAACGCAGCCGCCGTTAACGCCGCCCGCAGGATCGCCGTCGTCGGCTCCGGCTACATGGGCGGCGGCATCGCACAGGTCCTCGCGCTCGGCGGTGCCCGGGTCGCCCTGGCCGACGTCTCGGCCGAAGTGGCGCAAAAGAACTACGAGCGGCTGCTGGTCGAATCCGACGAATTCGTCGCCGCCGGGCTCTTCCCGGCAGGCTCCACCGCCATCCTGAAGGAAAACCTCTGGGCCGCCCGGGACATCGAGGAAGCAGTGGCGGACGCCGACTTCATCGAGGAAGCCGTCCCCGAGATCATCGCGATCAAGCACCAGACGCTGGCGCGCATCAGCGCGGCCGCCCGCCCGGACGCCATCATCGGGTCCAACACGTCCACGATCTCCATCGCGGAGCTGTCCGAGCCCGTCACCAACCCGGAGCGGTTCCTGGGCGTGCACTTCTCCAACCCCTCGCCGTTCATCCCCGGCGTGGAGATCATCCCTCACGCCGGCACCTCGGCCAGCACCATCGGCGCCGTCCGCGAACTGGTCCACGCCGCCGGCAAGCAGACCGCCGTCGTCAAGGACGTCACCGGCTTCGTACTCAACCGCCTCCAGTACGCCCTGTTCCACGAGGCCGCCCAGCTGGTGGAGCAGGAGATCGCGACGGCGGAGGATATCGACACCCTGGTCCGCACCACGTTCGGCTTCCGGCTGCCGTTCTTCGGACCGTTCGCCATCGCCGATATGGCAGGGCTGGACGTCTACAACTTCTGCTACAAGTCGCTGCAGACGGAATTCCCGGAGCGCTTTGCGACGCCGAAGATCCTCAGCGAGCTCGTCGACGCCGGGAAGCTGGGCACCAAGACCGGCGCCGGCTTCCTCAACGTCCCCGCCGAGCGCACGCCCGAGCTCATCGCCTACCGGAACAAGGCGTACGTGGCCATGCAGAAGCTCATCGACGAGCTTGGCCCCGCCCCCATCAACTGAGCCCCGCCACGCCTACTTTTACCCTTTCAGGAGCAGCTTTATGAGCACTTTCCCCACGGAACGCACCGCGATCATCACCGGCGCCGTTTCCGAGCGCGGCATCGGCCGTGCGACCGCAAACTACCTGGCGGCGCAGGGCTGGAACGTCGGCATCATCGATCTGGATGACGCCCGGTGCAAGGCCGCCGCCAAGGAACTGGCGGCGGAGCACGGCGTAAAGGCGTTCGGCGCCGGCGCCAATGTCAGCGACGAAGCGTCCGTCCGCGCAGCCATCGACGCGATCGAGGCCGAATTGCCGCAGATTGTGGCTCTCGCCAACGTGGCCGGCGTGAGCTCCCCGGTCCCGTACCTGGAACTCGACGCGGCCGAGTGGGACCGGGTCCTTAGCATCAACCTCAACGGCGTCCATTACGCCACCCGCCGGGTCGCCGAGTCCATGGTCAAGAACCGGATCGGCCGCATCGTGAACATCTCCTCCGTCTCCGCGCAGCGCGGCGGCGGAACCTACTCCAAGACCCCGTACTCGGTGGCCAAGGCCGGCGTGATCGGCCTGACCCGCTCGACCGCCCGCGAACTCGGTGAATACGACATCACGGTCAACGCCATCTCGCCGGGCCCCATCGACACGGACATCATGGGCGGCACCCTGAGCCAGGAACGCAAGGATGACCTCACCAAAGACCTCGTAGTGAACCGGGTGGGCTCCACCCGGGACATCGCGGCCGCCATCGCCTTCCTCATCAGCGAGGACGCCGGGTACATCTCCGGCCAGACGCTGAATGTGGATGGCGGACTCTACATGCACTAAGGAAGAAGCACCGTGGCACAACCGAGTAAGACCGCAGTCTCCGGATTCGCGTCGTGGAGCAGGGGACGGAAGATCTACCTCGCCGTCGGGATCCTGGCCTGCCTGGCCGGGGTTCTGATCATCGCCTTTTCCCGCTAGAGCACCACGTTTGCCTGCTCCACCCACCTGATTCACTCAATTAATCTGCTCGACGAGGAGTTTTGATGTCCGTTGTAACAACGTCCACCAGGGACCTTCTGGAGACCCCGGTCCTGAAATCGGCGATCTCCAAGGCGTCCCGCCGGCTCATGCCCATGCTGGTCATCCTGTATGTGGTGGCCTTCCTGGACCGCACCAATGTGGGCTTCGCCGAGGCCGCCCTCGGCGTGGACAAGGGCATCACTGCCGGCGCCTATGCCCTGGGTGCCGGGATCTTCTTCATCGGTTACGCCCTGTTCGAAATCCCGAGCAACCTGCTCCTGACGAAGTTCGGCGCCAAAGTCTGGCTGGCCCGCATCGCCATCACCTGGGGCATCGTCTCCGCGTGCTTCGCCTTCGTCCAGGGTGAGACGTCATTCATCATCCTGCGGTTCCTGCTCGGTGTCACCGAGGCCGGCCTGTTCCCGGGCGTCATCATGTTCCTCGCTGCCTGGTTCCCGAACAAGGTCCGCGTCAGGATGTTCGCCATCTTCTACCTGGCGCAGCCCTTCTCGCAGATGATGGGCGCGCCGCTCTCCGGCTGGCTGATCAACATCGGCGACCAGGTGCCCGGCGTCCAAGGCTGGCAGGTGATGTTCTTCGTTGAAGGCATGCTGGCCGTTGTCGCCGGTATCGCTGCGTTCTTCTTCCTCATCAACAGCCCGCAGGACGCCAAATTCCTCACCAAGGACGAGAAGAACGCACTCCTGGAGGTCATGGCGCTGGAGGACACCGTCAAGGAAGAGTCCGGCCCGCGCGGCGTGCTCGCCGCCATGAAGAACGGCAAGGTCTGGTACTTCACCGTCATCTACTTCTGCCTCCAGATTGCCGTGTACGGTGTGACGTTCTACCTGCCGCAGCAGGTGGCCCAGCTGACCGGCCAGAAGGTCGGCCTCGCCGTCGGCCTGATGGCTGCGATCCCGTGGTTCTTTGGCATCTTCGCCTGCTACTTCATCGGCCGGGCCGCCAACACCGTGTACCGCCGCCGCGTCTGGGGCACCGGGCTGTTCATCTCCACCGGGCTCTGCATCTTCGGCTCCGCGTGGGCCGGCGCGAACCACATTCCGGCGCTGGGCATCATCTTCATCACCCTTGCCGTATGCAGCTTCCTGTCCATCGGCCCCATCGCATGGTCCTACCCGACGGCGTTCCTCACCGGTACGGCTGCCGCAGCAGGCATCGGCCTGATCAACTCGCTGGGCAATCTGGGCGGCTTTGTCGCCCCGATCCTGCGGACCTCGGTCAACCAGATGACGGCCTCCGACACAGGAACCATGGGCGTCTACGCGCTGGGTGTGCTGCCGTTCCTGGCCGCGGCGATGATGTTCGCCACCAAACGGTTCAAGAACAAGGCGGACGAGCTGCTGGAGCAGTAACCGTCTGTCCAGCTCAGCTCACCTGGATCCAGTAGAAAGCCCCAACAATGCAGCAGCACCACCCCGGCCAGACCACCAATGGCAGCATCCTGGTCGGTGTCAGCACCAAGATGTACCTGGGCTACCAGGACAGCCTGGACTGGCTGGGGCAGCTGCGCCGTGAAGTGGACACCCGCCCGGCCCTCGCGGCCGGGCGGGTTGTCCCGTTTGTCATTCCGTCGTTCCCCGTACTGCCCGCGGCCAAGCAGCTGCTGGCGGGTTCGCGGCTGGTGCTCGGCGCCCAGAACTGCGGCTGGGCCGACGGCCCGTGGACCGGGGAGGTTGCCCCGTCCATGCTCGCGGAGCTCGGAGTCCGGCTCGTAGAAATCGGCCACGCCGAGCGCCGGCGCCACTTCGGCGAAGACGACGCCATGATTGCACGCAAGGTCCGGGCGGCGGATGACGCCGGGCTCACGCCGCTGCTGTGCGTCGGAGAGCCTGACCGGGGCGGGCCTGCGGCCGCCGCTGACTACGTCTACCGCCAGATCCGCTCAGCCGTTGAAGGCGACTGGGACCTCGCCGCGGGCCTCGTCATCGCCTACGAACCCGTCTGGGCCATCGGTGCCGCGGAGCCGGCCGCCGCCGGGCACGTGTCCGACGTCGTCCGGCAGCTCCGGGGACAACTTGCCACATCCGGACTCGAGAACCTGCCCGTCATCTACGGCGGCTCGGCCAAGCCAGGACTTCTGCCGACGCTCGACGGCGTGTCCGGCCTCTTCCTGGGCCGGTTCGCGCACAACCCGGCGAACTTCGGCGCCGTCCTGGATGAAGCACTCCTGCAGTCCGAGGCCGTCCCTGAGACGGCCGCCTCAGGTCCGGCGCCTGCCTGAGGAGCCCCGCCACACCTGGTACCCGCCGCGGGGACGCCCACCACGGGACATGTCCCGCCGCGGGGACGCCCACCACGGGACATGTCCCGCCGCGGGGACGCCCACCACGGGACATGTCCCGCCGCGGCCACGAACAGTGGGCAGAATGCCACTCTGCCCACTGGGCGCGTTAAGGAATGGGCATGTCCCGCGGGGCCGGGGGTGAAGACTGGGCATGTCCCGCGCTCGCGAGAGCCAGGACTGGGCATGTCCTACCGGCTGGCGGTGACGGAGCGCTGGCACAGGCCGATGAACCCGCCCAGCTGCTCCAGGCCCTCGGGATGCGCGGGCAGGTAATTCGTCAGCTCAGGGGCCCGGACCACGACGGCCCGCCACTGGCCGCGGGACACCGCCACGTTGATCCGGTTGCGTGAGAGCAGGAATTCCATGCCCCGCGGCGCTTCGGCCACCGCCGAGCACGCCATCGACACAATCACTACGGCGGCTTCCTGGCCCTGGAACTTGTCCACGGTTCCCACCCGCACGCCCGCGAGCCCGGCGCTTTCCAGAGCGCCGCGGATCACGTTGACCTGGGCGTTATAGGCGGCCACGACCAGGATGTCGGCGGCGCTGAGGGGCCGGGTGCCCTGTTCGGTGTGCCAGCTCAGCCCCAGATGGCGCCGCACCTGCCGGACGACTTCGGCGGCTTCCTCGGTCGAGGACGTGACGTTGCCGCTGTGCTCCACCAGAACGGTTTCGATCCCGGCCGGAGCTCCGTCGAGCCGACGGAGGTCCGCCGCCGGGGCCGAGCGCAGTTTTCCTTCATAGGAGAGTTCCGAGACGGCCCGGCAGAGCTCGGACGTCATCCGCCACGAGGCGGCCAGGAAGTAGCCAAGTTCCGGCGGGAGGGTGGCATGACTGGCGGAAACCCAGCCCAGAGCCGACTCATCCACGGGCTCGGGATGGGCGCCCTGGCTGACCTGCGGCAGCTGCTGTGGATCGCCGAGCAGCAGCAGTCGGCTGCTGGCCTGCGTCACGGCGAGGGTGTTGGCCAGGGAGAACTGCCCGGCCTCGTCGATTACCAGCAGGTCCAGGGAGCCGGCCGGGACGTTGGCTCCCGTCATTGTCCACGCCGTGCCGCCGATGAGCGCCCCGCCGGGCGAGCTGAGCAGGCGCGCCACATCTTTGGCCGAGCGCTGCTGCCAGGGGAGGGGCTCCGCGTGTTTCATATCCTTGGCCACCAGGGACGGGTCGACGCCGGCCTTGGTTACTGCCGTCGTCAGCAGGTTCTCCACCACCGCGTGGGACTGGCCAACAACGCCGACCTTCCAACCGCGGGCAACCAGCCGGGCGATGACGTGCGAGCCCACGTGGGTTTTGCCGGTCCCGGGCGGTCCCTGCACCGCAACGTAGGAGTGGTCCAGGGCGGCGACGGCCGCCGTGATCGCGTCGATGAAGCGGTCCGGTCCTTCCCCGGGCGCGGGCAGTTTCGCGCCGGAGCTGAGCCGCGGCGAAACGCGGCGGAGGAGATCGAGCGCGGGATGTTGCGGAAAGACGGGCGGATTGGACTGCAGTGCCGCGGCCACGGTGGAGGCCAGTGCCGCCAGCGCGTCCTCGAGGCCCTTGGTCTGGATGGGCTGGTCTTCGGTCAGCGCAACCGGGACCTGGCTGTACGGTTCGGTGGCCTTGCGGAGCTTGTCCCGGATGACGACGGTATCCCTGCCGTCCTCGTGACCGAGCTCCAGAACCTCGGTGCCGAACCACCCGTTGCGTCCGGTCCCGTTGATTCCCGTGCCCTCCAGTCCGGCCGGCAGCGGTGGCTCATACATGCGGAACCATTTGCTGCCCTCGCGGAGGTCCGAGCCCGGACTGACCGTGCCGATCAGCTTCACTTTCCGCTCCGGGAGCTTGGCGCCGTCTTTCCACCAGTCCTCGAGCACCTTCGCGTCCTCGACGAGGAACACGTTGCGGTCCTGCTGGTGATGCGTGTCCGGGCCGTTTTCGCAGCGGTCGAAGTGCGCCCACCAGAACGCCTTCCGCTCCCGGCGGTGATAGCTGACCGCCGCCGCCAGCATCGACACCGCCTTCCGGTCAGACTCGGACAGCCCGTCGCCGGCACTCGCCAGCCCGCCCAGCGCCCCTTCCAGCGGGTCCAGGTCAGCGGCGCCCTGGCTGGTGTCCAGCGCTGTGGCCGCGCCGCCGTCGACCGCTTTGGACGTGGCCGCGGAGGCGGCGCCGCCGGTGCCGTAGTCGCCCGGCTTCGTGCCGCGCTCCCGGGCCAGGCCCAGGAGCCAGTTCCGCAGCTCCAGCGTGGAGAGGCAGTCGTATTCGTTGTAGTCGGAGATCCCCGCGAGGATCGTGGCCGCTTCCTCAGCCCGGCCGTCGTCGCGGGCGTCGCAGAAGTGCGCGTAGGCCACCACCGAGGCGCCGGCGTCCTTCACGTCCCCGGAGCGCAAATTGTTCCCCATGTACAGCGGCTCGAGTTTCTTGATGCTGTAGGAGTTCTCGGAGATGCGGATGCTGTTCCGGACCGTCTGGTAGAGGTCCACCAGGAGGCCTTCCCGCAGCCACTCGTCAACGATGTCTTCGCCGGCAACGTGCAGCACGGAGAGCTTCCGGAGCGCCGTCTTCTCGTAGGCGGCGTAGTGGTAGACGTGCATGTCCGGATAGTCCCGCCGGCGTTTTTCCACGTAGTCGAGGAAATCAAGGAAAGCCTGCTTCTCCGCCTCCCGGCTGTGCGCCCAGAATGGCCGGAAAATCCCCGGGACACCGGGCCCCGTCGGAGCCTCAATGACGCCGAACAAATACTCCAGGCCCCAGACGCCGGTCGCGCTTTCCTGCCACAGCGGATCGCCCTCGAAGTCGAAGAAAATGTCACCCTCGCTGGGCGGGGGGATTTCGGCGAGCGTGTTTTCCGGAATCACCCCAAAACGAATGGTGTGCGCTTCGCCGTCCTTGACGAACCGGACCTCCCCATCCGCAGCGCCGAGACCGCTCTGCATCCGGGCCTGGGCCTGCAGACGCTGCAGCGAGGCGTTCGGGTTCACGAGAGTGGCTTCCGCGAACGCCCGGACAGTCCGGATGCCGTCCTGGTGCAGTGCCTTGCGCCGCGACGAATTCATCCGCGCCACCAGGAGCAGATCGTCGGTGGCCACGACCTGCTCGTGGCAGTAGTCGCAGCGGCCGCAGGCGCTGAGCCCGGGCGCACCCCACCGCACGGTGTGGGGCTGCGCCAGATGCGCGGACGTCATCGCCAGAAAGCGGTCCCGCCGCTCCCGGAAGACCGGCAGGATCTCGGCAAGTTTGTGGTGGCTGCGGACATAGTCGAAGCCGCCGCCCGCGAGCGGGACCGTGGCGCCCAGGACCAGGGTCACCGCCGGGGACGGTGTAATCCCGGCCTTCACCAGCTGATCGCCATAGGCCGCCAGCTGGAGCAGGGCGGTCACCTTCGCGTGGCGGGCCAGCTTGGTGTCGAACACCGCGTAGCTGCCGTCAGCCTGCCGGACCAGGAAGTCGGACCGGCCGTGGAACTGGCCGTCGAAGAACGCCGCCTGGAACACCACGTCGGCGCCGGAGCGCAGGGCATCGATGGACTCCCGGTGCTTGGCCTGCAGCGTCGTGCGGTCCATGGACTCGGCCGGGACGACGTCGTAGACGCCGTGCCCGGTGGCCGGATCCCAGTGGCCGAACTCCGCGACGAAACTGTCGAGGACCTTGCGTTCGTGGAGGTCGCCCAGCACGGCGGCGTGCTTGAGCATCTCGTCGTCGGCGAAAACTGCTTTAGGCGAGCGGCCCGCTTTTTCATCGAGCTTCCGGAGCAGCTGGTACTCGCAGCTGGCCGCGATCACGAGGTCGCTCGCGGAGAAGACCAGATCCGGTGTGGAACCCGGTACTTCCGGTTCAAGAAAAAACACAATGCCCCCGATGTTGATGCGGTGCTGTCCAGCTGCGGTGGTGTCTGGATGCGGTGTTGAACAGATGCGCGGTCTTCGCAGTCCGCCGCCTACTCCTCAAGCTATCAAAGCCCTCCGACAATCCTGTGAGTAGGGCAGGTGCAAGGGACTGGTTCCGGTCGGAGGCCCGGCGTAAGGTTCTGAAGACGATGACCGAACAGCAGCCCTTCGAACTGGTCCAGCGCTTCCCGGCTTTCGAGCTGCGCCGCTATCCCGCGTATGTGGTCGCAGAGGTGCAGGTGCACGCGACGTTCGACCGGGCCGGCAATGCGGCCTTCCGGCACCTCTTCAACTACATCAGCGGCAAGAACACTGCCCGGCAAACGGTGGCAATGACCGCCCCGGTAGTGCAGGTACCCGGCCCGTCGCAGAAGCTCGCCATGACCGCCCCGGTGCTTCAGCGCGGATCCCTGACCGGTAGCGGGGACGCCGCCGGGTACACCGTGGCCTTCGTCCTGCCGGCCGGGACGACCGCGGAAACCGCGCCGGTCCCAACGAATCCGGACGTCAAAATCCGGACAGTCCCCGGTTCCCTGACGGCCGCCCTCAGTTTCTCCGGCAGCGGATCAGAGAGCGCGTTCGAAAAACGGAACCAGGCGCTGCAAGGGGCGCTGGCCGCGGCCGGTGTGACCGCCGTCGGACTCCCACGGTTCGCCCGCTTCGATCCGCCGTTCAAGCCCTGGTTCCTCCGCCGCAACGAAGTCCTTCAGGACGTAGAGCCGCCCCGTCCCGCCCCCGGCACCGCAGGGTAACAACCCGGTAAGGCAAAATGGCAGGGTGACCCAACTCCCGCAGCGCCCTTCCCCGTCAGCCTCCGCAACGCCCCCGAAGGCGCCGTCCGCCAACACCCCGCCTCTCAAAGCGCCGTCCTCCGGGACCGTGTCCGCCAAGGCCCAGGCGCCGCACACCCAGGAGTCCGGCATCGCGGCCCAGATCGCCGCCGAGCTCGGCGTGCTGGCCTGGCAGGTGAAGGCGGCCGTGGACCTGCTCGACGCCGGGTCCACCGTGCCTTTCATCGCCCGGTACCGCAAGGAGGTCACCGGGACGCTGGACGACACCCAGCTCCGCGACCTGGAGGAGCGGCTGCGGTACCTGCGCGAGCTCGAAGTCCGCCGCCGGACCATCCTCGAGGCGATTGCCGCTCAGGGTGCGCTGACCCCGGAACTGCAGGCCGCCGTCGTCGGCGCCGACACGAAGTCCCGGCTCGAGGACATCTACCTGCCGTTCAAGACCAAGCGGCGGACCAAGGCGCAGATCGCCCGCGAGGCCGGACTGGAGCCGCTCGCCGACGCGCTGCTGAAACGGCCCGAGCTGGATCCGGGGCGGGAAGCCAACAAGTACCTCAACACCGAACACGCCATCGAAGACGCCGCCGCCGCGCTCGCCGGCGCCCGCTCCATCCTGGTGGAACGCGTCGCCCAGGACGCCGACCTGGCCGCCACCCTGCGCGAACGGCTCTGGACCCAGGGCCGGATGGTGTCCCGGGTGAAGAAGGGCAAGGACGCCGAGGGACAGAAGTTCAAGGATTATTTCGAGTTCTCCCAGCAGCCGTCCGGAATGCCCTCGCACCGCGTCCTGGCACTGCTGCGCGGCGAAAAGGACGGGGTCCTGGAGCTGGATCTCGCCGAGGCTGAACCGAACGACGACGCCGCACTCACCGCCGCGCGCGGCCGGTACGAGGCCGTTGTGGCCCGGTTCCTCGGGGTCGCCGACCGCGGCAGGCCCGCCGATGCCTGGCTGCTGCAGACCGCCCAGCTGGCCTGGCGCTCGCGGGTGCTCGCCCGGCTGACCGCGGACCTGCGGAGCCGGATGTTCGCCGCCGCCGAGGACGAGGCCGTGCGGGTCTTCGCCGCCAACCTCCGGGACGTGCTCCTCGCCGCACCGGCCGGAAACCGCGCCACCCTGGGCCTGGACCCGGGGCTGCGCACCGGGGTGAAGGTCGCGGTGGTGGACGGCACCGGCAAGGTGGTCGCGACCGACACCATCTACCCGCACGCCCCGGCGCGGAAGTGGGACGAGGCGCTGCGGACGCTGGTGAACCTGGCGCGGAAGCACGCCGTCGAACTCGTGGCGATCGGCAACGGCACCGCCTCCCGGGAGACGGACAAACTCGCCGCTGAACTGCTCAAGCAGCTCACCGCGGGCGCAGCCGGCACGCCGGGGAGCACGCCGGCCGGCACAACCGGCAGCACCCCGGTCAGCAAGCCGCAGAAGGTGGTGGTGTCGGAGGCCGGCGCCTCGGTCTATTCCGCGTCGGCGCTGGCCGCCGCGGAACTGCCCGGCATGGACGTGTCCCTGCGCGGGGCCGTGTCGATCGCGCGGCGGCTGCAGGATCCGCTCGCGGAGCTGGTGAAGATCGAGCCGAAGTCGATCGGCGTCGGGCAGTACCAGCACGACGTCACCGCCGCGAAGCTGGACCGCAGCCTGGATGCCGTCGTCGAGGACTGCGTGAACGCCGTCGGGGTGGACGTCAACACCGCCTCCCCGGCGCTGCTGAGCCGCGTCGCCGGCGTCGGGCCGCTGCTGAGCGAGAACATCGTCGCTTACCGGAACGAGCACGGCCCGTTCCACAAACGCAGCGAGCTGAAGAAGGTGCCGCGGCTCGGCGCCAAGGCGTTCGAGCAGTGTGCCGGCTTCCTGCGGATCACCGGGGGAGCGGAGCCGCTGGATGCCTCCAGCGTGCACCCGGAGGCGTACCCGGTGGCGCGGAGGATCAAAGCCGCCGCGGGCGGGAAGGGACCGGCGGCGGGCAGTTACGCCACCTTGAACCCGCAGGACTTCGTGGACGGCTCCTTCGGCCTGCCCACGGTCCAGGACATCATCGCCGAGCTCGACAAGCCGGGCCGCGACCCGCGTCCGGCGTTCGCGGCCGCGACGTTCTCGGAGGGCATCGAGAAGATCTCCGACCTCAGGCCCGGGATGGTGCTGGAGGGGACCGTCACGAACGTCGCGGCGTTCGGCGCGTTTGTCGACGTCGGGGTCCACCTGGATGGCCTCGTGCACGTCTCCGCGCTCGCCAACCGCTTCGTCTCCGACCCGCATGACGTGGTCAAGTCCGGCCAGGTGGTGCGGGTCAAAGTGCTGGAGGCGGATCCGGAGCGGAAGCGGATCTCGCTGACGCTGCGGCTCGACGACGAACCGGCAGCCGCTGGCGGACGGGCGGCCCAACAGCCGGACCGTTCGCGGCAGGCGGCGCCCCAGACTGCGCCGCGGCAGCCCGGCCGACAGCCCGGCCGGCAGCCGCAGCGGTCTACTCCGGGGCCGGCAGCTACCAAAACGGCAGCTGCCAAAACGGCGCCGGCCCCGGCTCCCGCCAACACGGCGATGGCCGAGGCGCTGCGACGAGCCGGGCTCGGAAAGTAGGACACGGAAAGTACGACACGGAAAGTAGGCCCGGCAAGGACATTCCTGACCGCTTGTCGCGGATTTCCTACCACTCGGCGCAGAACTAATACGTTTGCTGATGATCTGCACCATGATTGCCGAAGGCAACGGCCCAAATTGGAGGTCCTTCGCCTCTATGCCGCTGGGACGACGTTGTCTGCGACAAGCAAGGGAGCACTTATGGGCTGGCTGGACCGTGAACGAACTATCGCCCCACCGGGATTCAACCGGTGGCTGGTCCCACCCGCGGCGCTCGCCGTGCATTTGTGCATCGGGCAGGCGTACGCGACGAGCGTCTACAAGACGGCGCTGGTGAAGCACTTCGGCGCCAGCCTGACCGAGATCGGCGTGATCTTCTCGATCGCCATCGTGATGCTGGGCCTCTCGGCCGCCATTATGGGCACCTGGGTGGACAAGAACGGACCGCGCAAGGCGATGTTCACGTCGGCGATGTTCTGGGCCAGCGGCTTCCTGATCGGTTCGCTCGGCATCTTCAGCGGCCAGCTCTGGCTGGTCTACCTCGGCTACGGCTTCATCGGCGGCATCGGGCTGGGCATCGGCTACATCTCACCGGTCTCCACCCTGATCAAATGGTTCCCGGACCGGCCGGGCCTCGCGACCGGCATGGCCATCATGGGCTTCGGCGGGGGCGCCCTGATCGCCAGCCCGGTGTCCACCGCGTTGCTGAAAATGTACGACCCCAACTCCGGGGCCAAGGGCTGGGTGGCCAGCGGCGATTCCGTCGGCAAGCTCTTCCTGACCCTCGCCGCCGTGTACCTCGCCTACATGCTGTTCGGCGCGTTCACCATCAAGGTCCCGGCCGATGGCTGGAAGCCGGCCGGCTTCGACGCCTCCAAGGTCAAGGCCGCCACGCTCGTCACCACGGACAACGTCTCCGCCAAGAACGCCGTCAAGACACGGCAGTTCTGGCTGGTCTGGATCGCACTCTTCTGCAACGTCACCGCCGGGATCGGCATCCTGGAGCAGGCCGCTCCGATGATCCAGGACTTCTTCCGGCAGTCCGACGGCGTGTCCCTGGTCAGCGCCGCCGTCGCGTCCGGCTTCGTCGGGCTGCTCTCGATCGGCAACATGTCCGGCCGCTTCGCCTGGTCCGCCACCTCCGACGTGACCGGCCGCAAGCGGATCTACATGATGTACCTCGGCGTCGGCGCCGTGCTCTACACGGTGCTGGCGCTGGCCGGCTCGAGCACCACGTTCCTCTACGTGGCGCTCGCGTTCGTCATCATCTCGTTCTACGGCGGCGGCTTCGCGACCGTCCCGGCCTACCTGCGGGACCTGTTCGGCACGTTCCAGGTCGGCGCGATCCACGGCCGGCTCCTGACGGCGTGGTCCGCGGCCGGTATTGCCGGGCCGCTGATCGTCAACGCGTTCCTGGATGCCCAGGGCAAGCCCGGCCAGCTCACCGCCGCGTCCTACCAGCCGGCGCTGCTGACCATGGTGGGGCTGCTCGTCATCGGCTTTGCGGCCAACCTGATGGTCAAACCGGTCGACAGCAAGTTCCACGAACCACGCCCGGACCGCGTCCGGCCCGAAGAACCCGCCATGGAGGCCTGAAATGAGTACTGCACAGCTGCCTGCTGAACAGACATCGGGGAAACCGTCCACCGGGAAACTGGTCATCGCCTGGGCGCTGGTCGGCGTGCCGCTGGGGTACGGCGTCTACGAAACCCTCACCCGGGTGGCGGCCCTGTTTGGCTGACCTCGCTGAAGATACCGTCACCCCGCCGGAGGCCGGACCCGTGGCGTTCACCCGCCCGGATCCGTTCACCACCCGCCCCACCTTGCAGGGCACCTTTGGGATGAGCGCCTCGACGCATTGGCTTGCGACGGCGGCCGCCCAGGCTGTGCTCGAACGCGGCGGTAACGCGTTCGACGCCGCTACCGCGGCTGCCTTCGTCCTGCATGTCGTCGAGCCACACCTGAACGGTCCCGGCGGCGACATGACCGGCGTCTTCGTCACCGCGGAGGCGCCCGGCAGACCGGTGGTGCTGATGGGCCAGGGCCCGGCACCCGCCGGAGCCACCGTGGAGCATTACCTCGCCGAGGGCCTGGAACTCGTGCCGGGCTCGGGCGCGCTGGCCGCCGCGGTGCCGGCCGCCGTCGACGCCTGGCTCCTGCTGCTGCGCGACCACGGGACCTGGGAACTGGACGAGGTGCTTGCCTTCGCGATTGGCTATGCCCGGGACGGGCACCCGATGCTGGGCAGGGTCGGGACGACCATCGCGGCGGTGGCCGAGCTCTTCCGGACGCACTGGCCCACGTCGGCGGACCTCTGGATGCCCGGGGGACGGATTCCGGCCGAAGGGGAGCTCGTCCGGAATCCGGCCTACGCCCGGACCTTGCAGCGCCTCGTCGACGCCGGCGTGGCCGGAGATTCCCGCGAGTCCCGGATCGACGCTGCCCGCCGCGAATGGCGCGAGGGCTTCGTGGCCAGGGCCATGGTGGATTCCGTGCAGATCCCGCACCGGCATTCTTCCGGCACCGACCACCGCGGGGTCCTGGCGCTGGCGGATCTCGCGGGCTTCGAGGCTTCCTACGAGCCGGCCGCAACCGTGGAGTTCCGGGGGCACACGGTCGCCAAAACGGGGCCGTGGGGGCAGGGCCCGGCGCTGCTGCAGACGCTCGCGATTCTCGAGGGGTTCGACGACACGTACCTCGACCCGTCCACCGGGCTTGGCGCGCACACCCTCCTGGAGGCCCAAAAGCTGGCGCTCGCGGACCGGGAAGCCTACTACGGCGACACCGACGTGCCGCTGGAGTACCTGTTGTCCGCGGAGTACGGCGCGGGCCGCCGGGCGCTGATCGGGGAGCGGGCCTCACACGAATTCCGGCCCGGCACGGTACCCGGGCATGAACCCTACCTGCCGCCGCTGCGCACCCAGTACACGCCGCCTGCCCTTGTGGCGGCGGGGGCCGCCGGCGCTGGTTCCACCGGTACTGATTCCGCCGGGCTCGGCGTGGGGGAGCCTACTGTGGCACCGAGCGGGGAGACCCGCGGCGACACCTGCCATATCGACGTCGTGGACCGCTGGGGCAACATGGTCTCGGCCACCCCGTCCGGTGGCTGGCTGCAGTCCTCACCGGCCATCCCGGAACTGGGGTTCTGCCTCGGCACCCGGCTGCAGATGACCTGGCTGGAACCTGGGACACCCTCCACCCTGACCCCGGGCAAACGGCCACGCACCACGCTGACGCCGACCCTCGTGCTCCGGGACGGCCAGGCCGTGACCGCGCTGGGTTCGCCGGGCGGTGACCAACAGGACCAGTGGCAGCTGCCGTATCTGCTGCGCACGATCGTCGGCGGCTACTCACCCCAGCAGGCCATCGACGCCCCCACCTTCCATACGACGTCGATGCCTGGTTCGTTCTGGCCGCGCACCTGGGAGCCCGGCGGCGCCGTCGTCGAGGACCGGCTGGGCGAGGATGTCATCGCGGGACTGGAGCGCCGCGGGCATGTCGTCACCAGGGTGGGCGGCTGGACGCTGGGGCGGTTGTCAGCGGTGGTGCGGGATCCTTCGACCGGAGTCCTGCAGGCAGCGGCGAATCCCAGGGGCGCGCAGGGCTACGCTGCCGGGCGGTAGCGCGTTGCGGGTTCCTTTTGCGTCTGCCCGCGCTTCAGGACGCGCCGGCCAGGAAACGCGGCCGGCCGAACTGGGTGCGGACTCCGGGGGAGAAGAGCACTGATTCGGGCGGTCCAGCGACGTCGATACCGGCCGCGGCGATCAGTTGATCCTCAAGGTGAGTCAGTTGTGCGCGGTAGAGCGGCCACGCGCCATGGGTGTTCGGAACATACAGGGTCCTCGCCCGGAACCGGGTGTGCAGGCCGAACCGGGCGGTGAGGTGGATGGACAGCGGGTCGGTTGCTTCGGCGTCGAGCTCCGGGGCAACCGTGAAGTTGCTTCGGGCGCCGCCCCGGAACCGGCGCACCCAGTATCCGGCGCTGGCACCGGCCGAAGCATCCAGACTCCCGGCATCGCGGAAGCCCGCCCGCGACCACACGTAGGGAATCCCCGCTGCCCGGGCAGCCAGCACGACCGCCAGCCGCGTCGCATCCAGGCTCAGGAAGACGACACCCCGGGTGCCGTCAGGTTCCCGGGAGTAGAGGCGCACGTTGATCTCGTTGAAGCTCCCGAAATAGGGGATCGCGGGCCCGCGGCCCAGGCTGGCGCCTTGCATGCGGAAACCGATCAGCCCCACCCAGGCGGAGCCGTCGAAGTCGTCGGGCACCACGCCCGGAGGCATGAACGGCGCCGCGACCGCGGCAGGGATCCGCCAGTGCAGAAAGACTGCGTCGGACCACCGCTGGTCCATGATGACCGGGGCGGGAAGTTCAGGGGCGCTCGGCCACGGATCAACATTCATCAGTCGGTGCCCGTTGCGGAGTCAGTCATCTCCCGAGCCTAACTGCAGCGCGTGGTAGCCGTATGGATCCCCTTACTGCTGCTGCCGAACCTTCCGAAGGAGGGATGCGCCCAATATCGATGCACCTGCAATCGCAAAAGCTGAACCAATTCCAAAAAACAGCCAGGTGCCGAACATAGTGACGTCTCTGAATTCTCCGACGATAGCGCCAAATTCAGGGTGACGGGGGTCATAGGTTACCTCCACGCTTTCGCCGATTTCCCATTCGCATGGGTAGACGTACAGCTCAGACTTTGCCTCATGCCGTGTGCCATCTACGGTGAACTCTGCGGTCGCTTTGCACTTGTCAACCCAGCCACTTCTCGGGCCCTGCCTCCGCATCTCATTCATGTCGAGCTCAACGACCTGGCCCGTCACCACCACCGTGCTAAGACCAGGTGTGAGGTGCTCCACTACCGATGGAGTCGTCAACGACAATGGAATGAGACCGACGAGCAGGAAGAACCCTCCCATAATCCGCAGGCCGGTTGTGGACTTGATCTTGGCAGGATTTTCTCGAGGTTGAATCTGGGACGTCCACCCGGTCCCATCCCAGTAGTGCATTGAGTCGGGATGGAACGGGGACGGATACCAGCCGGGAGGATGCATTCAAGTTTCCTTTGTGCTTTGAATCGCGGATCGCTTCACCGCGTCCTTGTGCCCGTCACACCGAGTTGTCACGGCAGAAAATATTAGGCACTGCCCAGCCTAGGGGGCTGGCAGTGTTCAGGCCTGGACCATGGAGACCGAGCCGCCGGTCAGCGCAGGTCCGCTACTTGAGCGGCGGCAGGACGACAGTCGTCTCCCCAAATTGCAGCGTTACTTCACGCGAGAGGTCCACCTCGGCCGGGGTCCAGATTACGTAGGTGCGGGGAGCCAAGTCCGCGGTGCAGTTTGGTCCACCCCGGGTGTCGAGACCAAGCTTTAGGCGATGTGCGTCGAGGACCTCGATGGAAGATGGGAACGCGGGGCAGCTGGAACTGCCGCTCAAAACGACAGCGAATTTCGCCCCGGCATCGAGCCAGCCTGCGGGTGGGAAAGGATATAAGGGAGCCTGAGCAGAAGAACTTGGTCGCGCAGTGATTGCTTCCGCGGGAAGCCCGCCCTGGCGTTCAGATTCAGCAATCGAACCGGGCCCGGCCGAGCATCCGGCCAATAACGCGGACATGCCCACAAACCAAAGCCGAACAATCTTCCCCATACGACGAGGCTACGGGGTGACTTGTGGTTCGTCACCCAGCGGCGGGCAATACGTAGCGAACTCCAGTGAATCTGACGGAGATTCAGCGGGCAGTGCAGACCACCGGTGAGGGGTGGCCGGGCTTTTAGCCTGCAGATCTAGCGGCAGAAGAGCCTTCGGGTTGCTTCTGCCAGGGCCAGCGCCCGGTGATTTCGAGTTCGAGTGAAAAGCTCAGGAAGGTTCTGATCAGCACAATGACGGCGAGCACACCGACACTTTCGAAGGTCGGGGTCACAGCGACCGTCTTGATGATGTCCGCCGCGACCAGCAGCTCGAGCCCGAGCAGGATGGAACGGCCCAGCAATTGCCGGTACGAGCGGTACACGGACAGCGGCTCGGACCCCTCGGGCATCCGCCGCGGCTGGAAACCGCGAATCGCCAGCGGAAGGGACACCACGGCGCCGATCACCATCACGGCCACCCCGGCGATGTCCATGTACCCGCCGACCGCTTCAATAATGTGCTGCAAATCCATTGTTCCCCTCACTGGAAACTCGGTGTCTGACCCCTGGAAACGGCGTACTCAGGCGTGCCGTTCACCCACACCGGCGAGCATGGCGCGGTAGCCTTCGCGGAAGCTCGGGTAGGTGAACTCGAATCCGGTGCTGCGCAGCAGCGCGTTGCTGCAGCGTTTGTTGCCGCCGCGGGACGGCTCGCCACTGGTCTTCTGCCCGGCGGCCGGTCCGCCGGTCTGCGAGCCACTTTCGGCAGGGCCCGACGGCGGCTGGGGTAGTCCCAGCTCGGCGGCCAGGAAGCGCAGCACTTCGCCCAGTTCGGCCGGCTCGTTATCCACGCCCAGATACACCGGCGCCGGGACCGGGTCCATGGTGCACAGGCGGACGATCGCGGCGGCGGCGTCGTCCCGGTGGATCCGGTTCGTGAACCGTGACTCTGCCGGAATGACTGCGGACCCGCTGCGCACCTGGTCCAGGAGCCGCGTCCGGCCGGGACCGTAGATACCCCCGAGCCGCAGCACCACCGGCGCGATCCCGGTCCCGCTCAACCGGCTGGCGAGGACATCCTCCGCCTCCCGGATGATGCGGCCGGAGAACCCGCCGGGCTCCGGCGTCGTGCTCTCATCAACCCAGCCCCCGCCCGCGTCGCCATAGACGGCGGTGGAGGAGACGAACAGCACCCGCCGGACCGGGGCGCCGGACTTCAGGACGGCGTCGAGGACATTCGACAGACCGTCCACATAGGCGGCCCGGTAGGCAGCTTCGGTGGGGGAGTCCGCCGCGATCGCGACGACGACGGCGGTCGTGTCCGCCGGGACGGGCGGCAGTTCGCCGGCGCTCAGGTCGGCCGCTGCACCTTCGATGGCGGACGGGAGCTTCTCGGGCGAGCGCCGCCAGCCCACCACGCGGTGGCCCGCCGCGGCGAACCGCAGACCAGCCTCGGTGCCCAGATCGCCGCAACCGGCCATAAGTACAGTCATACGCCCAGTCTGCCAGCAATCCAGAACCAACCGGGCGAGGCGGGCCCGGCGGCTAACCGGCCGTGGGCGCTTGACTGATGCTGGGAACCCGGCGTGGTTCCGCCGGAAAGGTCGGGCGGCAGTTCGCCACGAAATTCATCAGCATTGATACGCCAACGACCAACAACGCGGGGTCACTACCGGCCCATCCCGGTGCGCTCCATGGGCCGAATCTGACCCCGCGTTGGGGTGAATGGGCGCGCTGCCCGGGGGTTGCACACCGCCCGGGGGGTGGTGCTGCGCGGCCGTCAGCGGTGGCCTCGGTTAGCGCTGCCCGCGGGTCAGCGTGCCGGGACCGGGAAGAAGACCCGCGGATCCTGCAGCAGCGCCGGGTAGTCAAACGCCGAACGGTCCAGGATCTCGTCGACCTGGAAGTTCCGCGCGAAGCGTCCCTCCACAGTGATCGGACGGCCCAGGACCTTGCCGACGGCGAAGGAGGCGCCGTCGTCGAACGGGATCGCAACGGTCGAGTTGCCGGGCAGCGTGTTGAACGCCTCCTCCTGGTGCTGGCGCTTGCGCGTCGGCTTCTTGACGAGCTGCTTCGGCGGGAGCTTGCGCACCTTGGCGGGACGGCGGGCACCGGAATCCGCGTAAACGAACTGGTACTCCTCGTCGCCTTCAGCGGCAGCCTTCGCCCGACCCACGAGCGGCAGGCTGACAGTAGCCACCTTGGTCGGGTCGGTGTCGCCCAGCGGCTGGCGGAGGACCCACATGCGGTCGCCGATCGGATCTTCCGGCAACAGCTCGTGCTTGGGTTCGGGCCAGACGTATTCCAGGTCGAGCTCCGTGTCCGGGAACAGCGGCGTATAGAACCGGGGGTCCTTGGCGATCAGCCGGGAGCGGTGGCTGAGGTGCACCTCGGGGGCGCCCAGCCACGGCGGCATCGGGATCTTGGCGGCATAAGCGGGGTGCGCCGCCTGCGGTGCGAACTCCATGATCTTCCCGCGGGTGGTGTCCTCCCCGCCACGGGCAGTCCACTCGTCGACCATGGTCAGGCCGTACAGCGTCAACGCGGGGACGTACCCCATCCACATCCGGATCGCCGGGTGCGACTGCCAGCCGTACTCCGGGATCACCAGCGCCCGAAGGGTCTGCAGCGCTTCAACGCGCTGCTTGCCGAGCCGCGCGCGGTCCAGGACCGCGGCGCTCTGCTGGAAATCGGGGAAGGGGAGAAAAGTCTGCATCTCTCCAGTTTGAGGCCATGGGGCCAATGCGCCAATTGCGGGCGGCTGCGGGTGAGCGTGTTCACATTTTGGAATGGGACAGACAGTCCGCAGTTTCGGCGGGTAAACTAACACAAACCACCCCTGACGTCCGGAAGACACGCCAATGCCGAAGAAGCCATTAGTTGAATCATCGGCGCGGCCTGCGCCCGCAAAACTCCCCAAATACGGCCAAATGCTGAGCCCCGACGCCAACGGGATTCTCATCCTGGAGGAGTTTACAATCGATCCCGCGGCCGCCCGCAAGGAGCAATCCGGTTTCCGGTCGGCCCTGGCGTCGGCGGCGCTGACCATGCGGCGTCTGCTGGCACTCCGGCTGTTCATCGCCGTTGTTGCGATCGCGAATCTCCCGCTGTTCCTGCTTTCCAGCGGCTGGGAAATTTACGTTGTCTCGCTGGCCATCGTCGTAGCAGTCCACGCGGCCGTGTCCTGGCTGAACCGCCACGAGCCAAAGATCCGCCAGCGGGGAATGCTGGAACTGCACCTCCACCGCGAGAAAAGCGCCAATTACCGCAAGGTCCGCGACGCCGTGAAATACGTCATCGACGCCCCGGCCCGGATGAACGAAAACCTTTACCTCGAGCTGCTCGCCGCCAAGCGCGTGGCCCTGCATCTTGCAATGGGCACCGTCGCCCTGTTGGACACCAGCGATGACACCGCCTGGAAAGTGCAGATCGTCCGCGAGATTCCGCGGGCCGCATAAGTCCGGGGCCGCATAACCGCGGGCCGCATAAGACACACTACGTAGACAGCACGACGCCGGAGGGTCCCCGTGAGGGAACGCTCCGGCGTCGTGGTTTAAACCGCTGCCGCTGGGCCGCCCAGGAGCAGACTAGGCCGGAAGCTGCAGCACCTGGCCCGGGAAGACCAGGTCCGGGTTGCTGATGGAGGCAGCGTTGGCGTCGGCAAGCGACTGCCAGCCCCCGGTGATGTTGAGCTTCTTGGCGATCTTGCTCAAGGTGTCGCCGCTCTGGATCGTGTAGCTCTCGCCGCTCAGCGCGACGGCCGCCGCGTGGCGCGCCGGAGCGGCCGCCTTCGGTGCTGCCGCCTTGGGGGCGGCCTTGACGGCGACCTTGGGTGCTGCCTTGACAGCGGCCTTGGGGGCAGCCTTGGCCGGGGCCTGAACCGCCGGCTGTGCCTGGGGCACACTCTGCGGAGCGATGGCGCCGCCGCTCAGGCCAAGCTTCGCGGAGCAGGACGGCCATGCGCCCCAGCCCTGACCGGCCTGCACCCGCTCGGCCACGGCGATCTGCTGCTCACGGCTGGCGTTAGCCGCAGACCCGGTGCCGCCGTACGCGGCCCACGTGCTGGGGGTGAACTGCAACCCGCCCGCAAAACCGTTTCCGGAATTGATGCTCCAGTTGCCGCTGCTTTCGCACTGGGCCAGGGAATCCCAAACGGAACCGGCTGTCGCGGTGGGGACGGCTGCGTTGGCCGCCGAGGCGGACAGTGCGATCCCGGCGATGGAGACGGCCGCAAAAGTGGCGCCGCGGCGCGCGACAGTGCTGTAGGTGGATTTCTTCATGGGATTCATGCTCCTGAGGGCCACCGGTGCTCGGTCCGTCCCCGGACGTTGTCGCACTACTGCCCGCCCCTGACGAATAGAGGTCGTTGAGGTGTCTACCGGACGGGCAGTATCTGGTGGTGGTAGCACCGGGCATACATGCCCGGAGTCCGGACACGGACTCTACGCTAAACCAGGCCACGCCCGTTATCAAGCCGTTATCATCAGTAAACTGTTTTTATTTAAGGCAACGTCAGCCGAACCCCACTCAAGCGCTGCTCAGCCGCCGAGAACTGCGGCGAGATACGGCGCCGTCCGGCTCTTTTTGGACCGCGCGACGGCGGCCGGTGTCCCGACGGCGATGATCTTGCCGCCGGCGTCGCCACCGGCGGGACCAAGGTCGATCACCCAGTCCGCGGCCGCCACGACGTCCATTTCGTGTTCCACCACGATCACGGTGTTGCCGGCGTCGACCAGCCGGTGCAGCTGCGCCATCAGGAGCTCGACGTCGGCGGGGTGCAGGCCCGTGGTGGGCTCGTCCAGCAGGTAGAGCGAGTGCCCGCGCTGGGCGCGCTGCAGTTCGGTGGCGAGCTTGATGCGCTGGGCCTCGCCGCCGGAGAGCTCGGTGGCGGGCTGGCCCAGCCGCAGGTAGCCCAGCCCGACCTCGCGGAGGGTCTGCAGGCTGCGGGCGGCGGAGGGGACCTCGGCCAGGAATTCCGCGGCGGCGTTGACCGTCATGCCGAGGACCTCCGCGACGCTCCTGCCGCGGTAGGTGACCTCGAGGGTTTCCGGGTTATAGCGCGAACCGTGGCATTCCGGGCAGGGGCCGTAGCTGCCGGGCAGGAACAGCAGTTCGACCGCGACGAAACCCTCGCCCTGGCAGGTCTCGCAGCGGCCGCCCGCGACGTTGAAGGAGAAACGGCCCGCGCCGAAGCCGCGGGCGCGGGCCTCGTCGGTCGCGGCGAATTCCTTGCGGACCGCGTCGAAGAGACCCGTGTACGTGGCGAGGTTGGACCGCGGCGTGCGGCCGATCGGCTTCTGGTCCACCTTCACGAGCCGGTCCAGCCGGTCCAGGCCGGAAACCGGGCCCACGCTGAGCGGCGCGTTGGACTCGGCGGCCTCGGATTCGAGGTCCGCGGTGGCTTTCGCCGCGGCGTCGGCCTCCGGGTGCAGCCGGCTGCCGACCACCTCGGCGAGGACCTGGCTGACCAGGGTTGACTTGCCGGAGCCGGAGACGCCGGTGACAGCGGTCAGTACGCCGAGCGGGAAGTCGGCGTCGAGTTCGCGCAGGTTGTGCCGGCTGATGCCGCGCAGCTCCAGCCAGCCGTCGGCTTCGCGGCGGGTGCGGACCGCGGCCGCACCGCCACCGGGGCCGTCCGGGAACAGGAACGGCCGGGTCACCGACGCCTCCACCTCGGCGAGCCCGGCGATCGGACCGCTGTAGAGCACCTCGCCGCCGCCCTCGCCGGCGCGTGGACCGACGTCGATCAGCCAGTCGGCGCGGCGGACGATGTCCATGTTGTGCTCCACCACAAACACCGAGTTGCCGGAGGACTTGAGCTGGTCCAGCACCGCGAGGAGGGGTTCGGCGTCGGCCGGGTGCAGGCCGGCGGAGGGTTCGTCGAGCACGTAGATCACGCCGAAGAGGCCGGAGCGCAGCTGGGTGGCGATCCGCAGCCGCTGCATCTCGCCGGGGGAGAGCGTGGGGGTGGCCCGGCCCAGCGCGAGGTAGCCCAGGCCAAGGTCCAGCAGCACGGTTACCCGTTGCAGCAGGTCCCGGGTGATGGCGACGGCGACCTCGTTGGCCTCGCCCGAGCTTTGTTTCCGCGAGGCGGTCCCTGCGGTCGTCAGCTCGGTGGTGGGACGGATGATCTCCGTCAGTTCAGACATGGGCACGGCGTTCAGCTCGGCGATGGTGCGTCCCGCGAACGTCACCGCGAGGGCCGCCGGTGTCAGGCCGGCGCCGCCGCAGACCGGGCAGGGTCCGGTTTCCATGAAACGCAGCACCTTCTCGCGCATCGTGGTGCTCTTGGAGTCGGCGAGGGTGTGCAGCACGTAGCTTTTCGCGCTCCAGAAGCGGCCTTTGTACGGCTTCGCGACGCGGTCGCGCTGCGGCGTCACCTCCACCACGGGCTGTTCCGCGGTGAAGAGGATCCAGTCGCGGTCCTTTTTGGCCAGCTTCCGCCAGGGGGTGTCGACGTCGTGGCCCAGGTGGGTGAGGATGTCGCGCAGGTTCTTGCCCTGCCAGGCGCCGGGCCAGGCGGCGATCGCGCCGTCGCGGATGCTCAGTGAGGTGTCCGGGACCAGGGAGGATTCGGTGACGGTGTGCGCGATGCCGAGGCCATGGCATTCCGGGCAGGCGCCGGCGGCGGTATTGGGGGAGAACGCGTCCGAGTCCAGCGGTGCGGCGCCGTCGGGGTAGCTGCCGGCGCGGGAGAAGAGCATCCGCAACGAATTGGACAGTGTGGTGAGCGTGCCGACCGTCGAGCGGGAACTGGGCGTCCCGCGGCGCTGCTGGAGCGCGACGGCGGGCGGCAGCCCGCTGATCATCTCGACCTTGGGGTTGTGGCCCTGCTGGATCAGCCGCCGGGCGTAGGGCGCCACGGATTCGAAGTAGCGGCGCTGGGCTTCGGCGTAGATGGTGCCAAAGGCCAGTGAGGACTTGCCGGACCCGGAGACCCCGGTGAACGCCACGATCGCGTCGCGGGGCACATCCACGTCCACGTTGCGCAGGTTGTTTTCCCGGGCACCGCGCACGCGGACGAAGCCGTCCGGGGCGTGGTCTGCGCCGGGTGCGGGAATGGCCTGGCCGGGAAGATGGGAAGCATGCTGATCACTGTGCATCCAATCGACTCTATCGGTGTCTGCTGCCTGCGGGCATATCCTTACCGGATGGAAACTAACGACGGCGTCGCTGCCACCGAAGACGCTGCCACCGGCTTTGCCAACCAAGACGCCGGACCCGGCGTTCCTGCCACCGAAGTCGCCGCCCCCGGCGTTGCTGCCACCGAAGACGCCGGACCCGGCGGCCCGGCAACCGCCACACCCGTGGTTCCCGAGTTCGCCGAGGTTCCCGAAGCCGTCCACGCCCCGCTGCCGGTCGCGGAACTCCACCTGCATATCGAGGGAACCCTCGAACCCGAGCTGATCTTCGCCCTGGCGGAGCGCAACGGGATCCAGTTGCCGTACGCGGACCTGGATGAGCTGCGCTCCCGGTACGAATTCGCAGATCTGCAGTCCTTCCTGGACCTGTACTACGCCAACATGGCCGTGCTGCGGACCGAGCAGGACTTCGCCGACATGACCCGGGCCTACCTGTCCCGGGCCGTGCTCGCCGGCGTCCGGCACGCCGAGATCATGCTGGATCCGCAGGCGCACCTGTCCCGCGGTGTGTCCCTGGAAACCTGCGTGAACGGCGTGGCGTCGGTGCTGGCCGTTTCGGAGCAGGAGTTCGGGATCTCCACCCTGCTCATCGCCGCGTTCCTGCGCGACCTCTCCGAGGACTCCGCGCTGGAAGTGCTGGAGAAGCTGCTCGCGATGGACGCGCCGATCGCCGGGATCGGACTCGACTCGGCCGAGGTGGGCCACCCGCCGGCGAAATTCGAGCGGCTGTTCGCCCGGGCCAAGGACGCCGGGCTGCACCGGACCGCGCACGCCGGCGAGGAGGGCCCGCCGTCGTACATTATTGACGCCCTCGACATCCTGGAAGTGGAACGGATCGACCACGGCATCCGCTGCATGGAGGATCCCGAGCTGGTGGAACGGCTGGTCGACGAGCTCACCCCGCTGACCGTGTGCCCGCTGTCCAACGTCCGGCTCCGCGCCGTGGACACGCTGGCCGAGCACCCGCTGCCGGCGATGCTCGCGGCCGGGCTGAACGTGAGCGTGAACTCGGACGACCCGGCATATTTCGGCGGCTACGTGGATGACAACTTCGCGCAGCTGAAATCCGTGATCGGGCTGTCCGAGTTCGACCTGGTCCGGATGGCCGCGAACTCCATCCGTTCCTCCTTCGCGAGCGAGGAACGCAAGACCGAGCTGCTGGCCGAACTGGCGGCCTCCGGCCACTAAACCCAACCAACGCGGGGTCACTTCCAGCCCATCCGGTGCCTCCGGATGGGCTGGAAGTGACCCCGCGTTGCTTTGGCTACCCACGGGTAACCTGTCATCGGCCCCTCGCGGACCCCGGAATGCGGTGTAATAGTGGGTCACGACACACAGAGTTAACCTTTGCTACTCGCGGGAACCCATCCGTTCTTGGCAAAATGCAGGTGGATCAATTGCTTCTAGAGGAGACCCATGGGCGCGAACACTGCTGAAAACACCACCCGTCGACTGAAGGCTGTACTGGACGTTCTGGCAGAGGGGGTCTGGACGGATGAGAAGCTGAACGCCGGAGCCGTGCTGGGCGAGGCCATCGAACGCGTCCCGCTCAACGATTTTGAGCGCGAGCTGCTGAGCGGCGGAATTCCCCGCGGCCATAAAACACTGACCACCGCCACCGCGCGTCTGGTCAAGGCCGGCTGGCTGGTCAAGGGCCGTTCGGGCTGGACGATCACCGAGGACGGCCAGCGGGCCACCGTCGCGTTCGCTGACCCCTCCGCTTTCGCCGCAGCGCTCGACGCCGGAACTCCCGTTCCTGCCGACACGCCCCTGCCGTCGGAGCCGGTCCTGAGGCCGGCTGCGAAGACCGCTCCGCAGGCCGCCACGGTTGCCGGGAAGATCGCCGGCAAGGCTGCCAAGCTCGTCGAAGAGGCCGTCGCGCCCGTCGCCAAGGCGGTCCGCAAGCGCAAGGCGGCCGACAAGGCCGCACCGGCAGCAGCCACCACAGCGCCTGCCGCCTCCGCCCCGAAGAGTGAATCGCCGGCGGTTGATGCCCTGGCCGCCGCCAGTTCCCCCAACGGTGCCGCCACCCCCGAGGCCCCCGCCACCAGTGAGGAAACCATCGACCAGCCGGAGGCAGTCGCCGTCGCGGGCGATTTCAACATCCTGCTGGGCGCACCGGCCAACTGGGCGCCGCAGTACGACGAATCCCAGATGGAGCTCGATCTGGTCGATCAGCTCTGGAAGCTCGCGGCGGATCTTCCGGCCGGTACCTACAGCTTCAAGATCGCGCTCAACCGCTCCTGGGACGAGAACTTCGGCGCCTACGGTGCCTTCGACGGCCCGAACCACGAGGTGCGCCACTCCGGCGGCCTGCTGGTCATCCACTACGACCACCGGACCCGCGACATCGTCCTGCCGTAGCAAGCCCTGCGACGCTCGTTTTTCCGGGCGTCACGCCAAGGACCCCTCGATGCCTGAATGCCGGCGTCGAGGGGTCCTTTGTGCGCCAGGGGTACTGTCGATCTCCTGGAGCCCAAAGTGTGTGGTTCCGCCATGAGCGGCCCCGATGGATAGGCTCATGGGCCCCACGCTCCTGACGGTACACGGCGAGTAGATTGTTAGCATCCGCTGATGTTTGAGGGGCCAAGCGGGTCAGCGAACCGAGCACGTTGGGCAGGGGATTCGAATGAACCGGCCGCACCGCATTGACACTCACCAGCACATCATTCCGCCGGGGTATGCACGATGGATGCGCGAGAAGGGCATCCGCCCAGGTGGCCTGAGCCTGCCGTCGTGGTCGGAGCGCTCCGCGCTGAAGTTCATGGACGGGAACGACGTGCAGACGGGCATCTTGTCCCTCTCCACGCCCGGCGTCTACTTTGGGGACGCGCTGGAGGCGCGGCGATGGGCGCGGGAGGTCAATGAGTACAGCGCAGAGGTGGTGGCCGGTCGGCCGGATCGATTCGGGTTCTTCGCGACACTCACGTTGCCGGATGTGGAGGGCGCCCTGACGGAGGCCGCTTACGCGCTGGACAACCTGCACCGCCGCCGGGCCGTTGTCTTCATTCACCCTGCCGAGCTTCCCGGTCCGGCGGTGCCGGGCATCCCCAGCTTCGCCGCGGATTTCCTGCTTGACACCACCCGCGCCGCTATCAGCTTGATCCTGTCCGGTGCGATGGAGAAGTACTCGGGAATCAAGTTCATCCTGGCCCACGCAGGCGGCTTCGTGCCGTACATCGCCTTCAGGATCCTGCTCACGATGCTTAACGATGGAGACCTGGCCCTGCGCGCGTTGGTAGCGCTGACAGATGAGAAACAATCCATCCTGCGGCAGTTCTACTACGACCTCGCCCTGTCCGCGAGCCCGGCGACGCTGCCCACACTGCTCAAAGTCGCTGACCCCCGCCGCATCACCCACGGCACTGACTTCCCGTTCGCGCCGTCGATGGCGATCGGGCTGTTGAACAGGCAGTACGAGAACTACCCGCTGGAGCAATCCCTGCGGGCCGCGATAGACCGCAGCAACTCCGAGGCCCTGTTTCCCCGGCTCAAGCTCAGCAATCCATAAGATTCCGCGCCCATTGCTGTAAGAATTCGCCGGTTCGCGGAAATATGAGGGGTGTCTGGGAATCCCAACTTCTCAATGAGCGAGGGCAGGGCAGCGTGATGTTATTGCAGCGGGAAGCCGAGTTCATCTCCCTTCATGTTGCCCAGTACGAGCGCGTCCTGCACTACGTACTCCGCCGAATCGGCGACCTCGAAGTTGCCAGGGATCTCACGGCGGAAGTCTTCCGCATCGCCTGGCAAAAGTCGGAGGATGAGCCCACCACCGAGGTGGCATGGCTGTTTGCTGTGGCGCGGAATGTCATCGGGAACGAATATCGCGGCAGGCGACGCAGACGCGAGTTGATCCTTAAGCTCATCGAGGGTGTCCGCGCGGCAGCCGAACCCGCCGGGGGCGATGTCGAGTCCGCGGTGGCAGAAACGCTGGGCAAGCTCAAGCCAAGTCACCGGGAGATTCTCATGCTGCATTTCTGGGACAGACTTTCCACCGCTGAGATGGCGGCTTGCCTTGGATGCACCGAAAACAGCGTTGGAGTTCGTCTTTATCGGGCCAAGCGCGCATTCGCAGCGGCCATGCCCGAACAACTCAAAGCTGGCCACACAGAAAAGGCAGGGGAGCACTTCCATGGACAGGATTGACGTACTGCTGGACTCGGCGAATCCCGTGCGGCCCTCAATCGCTCCGCGGGTGAATGCCCGTGCTGAGTTACGCGCGGCACTCGATGCCGCGCCCGCCGTGGACGCCGCAGGGCCGGACTTTGTCGGCGGCGGGGGAAACCGGGTTCCTGGAAGCCTCGGGGGACGGAGGCCTTGGGCTGTGGCGGTGGCGGTGGCCGTGTTGTCCGCACTGGTAATCGGCGCCGTCGTACTGACCCAGGTCCTCGCCTCGCTGCAACCCTCACAGCCCGCAATCTCACCCTCACCGAGCGTTAGCAGCAATGTCACCGGCACGGGCGAGTGGCGGGTGCTGCGAGTGTCCACGACAGAGACAGGCGGAGCGGCCGGACCGCAGATCCAGCTTGAATTGGCACCCGGCTTCATAATAAGCAGCGACGTGCCCAACGAAAGCTACGACTCCATGTCCATCAGGATCGTGCGGGACTCGGCACCCCAAGGTGTTCTTGCACAGATCTATTACGGGAAGGTGATGCCGCAGCGCGATCCGCAGGCGTGCATTGCTAGGCCGGAGGACTATGTGGAGTTGGACAGCGTCCCGGTTGACCTGCCCTTCAACGCGCAAGCCCCGGGAACAACGTCTCCACGCTTCGTCTACCGCGTTGTGACAGGACCGTCGTTGAAGGCTTCCCTTGGGATTACATCGCAGCCGCCCGGAACTTCAGTGGACGGGTGCACAGAATTCCATCACGTTGAATCCCTTCCCGGTGGAACCATGCTCATCGTGTCAGACCACTTCCAGTTCAGCGGAAGCGCCGCTGGCTGGTTGTCGACCTCGACGACTTCGCTGACCCCAACCTTCGCATCGCTCGAAGAGGCCAGGGCATTCATGGCGACGGACGAATACCTGAGGTACAAACGGATGCTGACCTCCGTGCGCATCCTCCCGCAGTAGGGACTCTGCGGAAGCGCCCGACGGCCAGCGGCTGAACCTAGAACCGTGTCGGGTCCGGCCGCGGCGGGACCGGGCCGGGATCGGGAATCGGCAGCGGCCCGGGTGCGGGGAACGGCCCGGGTGCGGGACCAGGCTCCGGAATCGGCGCCGGCGCCGGGATCGGTCCGGGCTCAGGCGGGAACGGGTCCCCGGGCTGCGGCTCAGGGGTGGTCGGCCCGGGTTCCGGCGGAAACGGCTCGGGTCCGGGTGGCGGTGGGATGGTCATGTCAGGCTCCCTCACTCATCGTTGAACGTGTGTTACTCAGGGTTGCTGCTCCGCAGGCTGCCGGTGCGGCCGCGCCGCCCCGGCGCGCAGGACCTTCAACTCCCACGGCCTGAGATGCAGACGGGGCACGGCGGCATCGGCCGGGTAGTTGCCCAGCACCAGCAGCCGGGTCCCGGGCAGCGACCGGACAGAGGCGTAGACGTGCTCGTCCCGCGGCAGGAGCATCGTGGAGTCGCCGTGCGCGACGATGGGATCGGTGTGCCGCAGCGCGATCACCTTTCGGTAGAAGCTGTACACCGAGTCGGGGTCGTCGACCTGCGCGGCGGCATTGATGTGGTTGGCGCTGGGGTTGACCGCAATCCAGCGGGCTCCGGTGGTGAAGCCGGCGTGCCGCGACGTGTCCCATTGGACCGGGGTGCGCGCGTTGTCGCGGTTCAGTGGTGCCAGCGCAGCGACGACGTCGGCAACCGCACAGGTCCCCGATGCCGTCCCCGTTGGAATCGGCGAAACTGCGGGGATAAATCTGATAGACGACGGCGCTCCGGAACCACTCGCGGGCGGGAGGCTGAAGGGATTCGTCAGTCGGCTGTTGTACCGTCATGGGACTCCTCAGCTGGTCCAGCGGGCTCCGCGGCGCCAGCTCCGTCGCTGAGGCCCCACCGTGATTATTGAACAGTTCCCGCAGACAGGGAAGACCCCGCCGTTGCTATGTGCACCGCGCCGGGCCATGCAGGGGAGCCTGCCCGGCCCGGCGGGCTGCAAACACGCTAGTCTTTCGCGGCGATGCTCTTGTCGCGGTCCTCGAAGACTTCCTCGCCCGGGCCGGTGAAGGCCCGTGAACGCTGGATCGCCTCGATCGAGCCGGTGAACAGCTGGGAGTCGTGCGGATCGGCCGGGTGCCGGCGGTTTTCGTCCGCGGCGGAGACCTTGCCCGGCTGGCCGGCCGCCCGCTTCGCCGAGGTCGTGGACGTCCCGGACGTGCGGGATGCATCGTCCCCAGCGGAACCCAGCGTTTCGAGCCGGACCCGGGGGAGCGCCGTCGGGTGTTCCTGCTGCAGGAACAGCACCAGCTCCTCGCGGATCAGGCAACGGAGGTCAAAAAGTGTGGCGCTGTCGGCGGCGCTGACCAGGATGCGGACCCGGACGAAGCCCGCGGTCGCGTCGGTGATCTGCAGGATGCCGACCCGCTCGTCCCAGAGCTCGGTGCCGGCCAGGACCCGCTTGAGCTCGGCGCGCATGTCCTCGACCGGGGCACGCCAGTCGAGATCGAACTCCACCGTGCCCATGACCTCGGACTGCCGCCGGGTCCAGTTCTCAAACGGGGTGGTGGTGAAATACGTGGAGGGCAGGATCAGCCGCCGGTCGTCCCAGATGTGGACCACCACGTAGGTCAGGGTGATCTCCTCGATCCGGCCCCATTCCTTCTGCACCACCACCACATCGTCCACCCGGATCGCATCCGTGAAAGCGAGCTGGATGCCGGCGAAGACGTTGACCAGCGACGTCTGCGCGGCGAGGCCGGCCACGATCGAGATCACGCCGGCCGAGGCGAGCAGCCCGGCGCCGAGGGCCTGGATCGCCGGAAAGGTCAGCATGGCGATGCCCAGCGCCACGATGACGATCAGGGCGACGCCGATCCGCCGGGCGAGGATCACCTGGGTCCGGAGCCTGCGGGCCCGGCGGTTGTCCGCCACGTCCGTCCGGTAGCGGGTGAGCAGCATGGTCTCGATGATCAGGAGCACCGCGATGGCCAGCCACGCCAGGGACCCGATCAGCGCGATCTGCAGCGCGTGGTCCGCCGTGCCGCTCCATCCGGCCTCGTCCGTGGTCAGGCCCAGGGCGATCCGGACCCCGATCAGGCAGAGCGCGAAGCGCAGCGGCAGCCGCGCCACCCGGGAAGTCTCGCGGAGGGCCGGCTGGTTGCGGTTGAGCCTGAGCACAATCCGGCGCACCAGCCAGGACGCGAGGAGCCCGCCGGCCACCGCGAGGGCAATGGCGAGGACGGGGGCCAGATACGGCAGGGCGGGATCAAAGACGTCTTGCATTACTTAAGCTCTAGCAAGCTTCCGCCGCCAACCGAAATCCTCACGGGACAACGTGGGAAGCCTCACGGCGGGCGAACCTGCGGCCGCCGGCCGGACACGACAGGACGCCAAGGGTCCTAAGGCCCTAGTTTCCTCACGGAAACCTCCGAGAATTGTCCAACCAGCCGATTTTCCCAGGGGGAGGGTGCCATGGGCCGCGCCACGTCAGTCGCCACAGCCGTTTCCGCTTTCTGCGCAGCGGTGATTCTCGCCGGATGTGGGTCGCCGGCACCGGCCCCCGCCACCAGTTCCCCGCCGGCCACATCGAGCCAGTCCGCGACGGCGAGCGCGTCGCCGGGCGCCACCCCCTCACCGGCCGTCCCGGCGGGCTGGAAGACGTTCACGACGTCGGACGGCTCACTGGCGTTCGACTACCCGGAGTCGTGGACCATCAAGGACCCGGCCGGAGAGCCGGCCGAGGGCGGCGTCTTTGTTGAGCTGGTGAGTGACTACGGCAAGACGATGGCGACCCTGCGGACGAACATGGTCACGGGTGCCGAGTGCACCGCGAAGCTGCCGTTCATGCAGTACGACACCGAACCCGTCCCCGCGCTGACCCAGGGCGGCGCGACGCCGCGCTTCGTCTACGAGGGCCGGACCGGCCCGGCCTCGGATGATCCGGCGGGGTCGCTCAGCCTGGCCTACGGCATCACCACCGCGCCGGAACCCACCGGGGACACTGCCTGCCCGATCTTCCACTTCTTCACCTGGCCGCCCAGCGGCGCAATGTTCGGCGGAGTCTATGACCCGTTTGACACTGTTCCGGGAGCCCCCACGAATGTGGACACCCCCGAGGTCTACAAGGACACCGCCGAGTACAAATACGTCAAGCAGGCAATCACGTCACTGCGGCCGGTCGGAAAGCCATGACGTGAGGAGGCCGGCGGTTTCACCCGGCACGCGGCGCCCAGGCGCCGGCCGGGGAACCGCTGTGGGCCTCTCCCTCAGCTCGGCGTTGTTGCTGGCCTCCTGCAGCCTGTCGCAGTCCCCGCCGGCCGGAACCGCCGAACCGGGCAGCTCGTTGCCATCCTCTCCGACGCCGGCCGGGCCGCCGGCGTCGGAGGGGCCGTCGCCGGGCTGGAAGACCTTCACGACGCACGCCGGGGACTTGTCGTTCGATTACCCGGCCGGCTGGACGGTCAACGACCCCGGCGGGGCGCTCGCCGGAGAGTTCGTGGACGTGCTGAACGCCGCGGGGAAACCGATGGCGGGGTTGCGGACCAACATCGTTACCGGGGCGGTATGCGCCGACAAGATCCCTGCGGAGGTTTACGATTCCGAGCCGATGCTGGCCCTGGCCGAAGACGGCGGAGGCGACGGCGGGGTGCCCCGCTACGTCTTCGAATCCCGCGGAGAGGACACGTCCGCCGTGGCTACCCAGTCCACCATCGCCGCCTACGGCATCACCATGGTCCCCGAAGGGCCCGGCGACACCGCGTGCCCGATGTTCCACCTGTTCCTGTGGCCGCCCAGCGGTGCGTTCTTCGGCGGGACGTACAACCCGGAGAACAACGACACCCCGGGGGACCCGTCGCTCCCCTATCTGGAGAAGGTCAAACTCTATGCCGCGACCCCGGAATACGAGGAAATCCGGACGATGATCACCTCGCTGCGGCCGGCGGGCGGCACCGCAGGCGTGACGGCCGGAAAGTAGCAGGGGCACCGGCGCGCTGGACTTTGTCCCTGTGGCCGGACGCGGCCCAGATGGAGCTGGCGCAGCACGCGGAACGCGACCGGCACGTGCCGGACGCGTTCCGCGCAAAACCGGACGCCAAGGTCCCGGCGGCCCTAGTTCCGGATGCCCCCGTGGCCCCTGCACGCGCCCTGTCGCGTGGTCCCCGGCCAGACGTAGCCGTCCTTGCAGATGATTGTGCCGCCGACGTTTGGGGGCGCGGGCGCGGGGGCGACCGGGGCCACCGGGGCCTTCGGAGCAACCGGGGCGACGGGGGCCTTCGGGGCGACCGGCGGGACTACGACCGGCGGGGCAACTGGGGCCACCAACGTTACTGGGGCTGGCGGCGTCGGAGTGGGGGTCGGTGTTTCCTTGGCAATTTGCCGGACCCCCAGCTTCACGGTAGAGCCCCTGGTGAGCTCCGCACCGTCGCCGGGATCCTGGGTGACGACCTCCCAGTTCTTCTTCAGGACGATCATCTTGTCGTCCTCGATATCCTTAGCCTCAACCTCCAGCCCGAGGTCCTTCAGCTGGTCCGTAGCCGTGTCCAGATTCAGCCCGATGACCGCGGGGACTTTGATGGTCGCTGCCGAAGTGACGGCCGCTGCTGCGGTCGCTGTCGGGGTTTTTGCGGGTACCGTGCTGCTGCCGCAGCCGGTCAGCATGAGGCCGGCAAGCATGACCGTGGCAAGTGTTTTTCTCAATGTATCCCCCAGTTGTGGCGGGTCCAGGACGTGGCCCGCTCGATCATAAGATACCAGCGCTTCCAGTGATGATTGACATTACAACTTAAAGTGAAATTGGACCCCGGGAGTATGTCTTTCTGTTTGGGGGTGGCAGCCGAATTATGCGTCGCGAACGCGATCGCCGGGATTGCACCCCGAGTGGCAGCACCCCCGCCGCCGTGACAGCGCTACCAGGGTGGCCGGGACAGCGCTCAGCGGTCCGCCGCCGAAGGCTCGCCGGCAACAGGATGCTGCCGCGCCCGGGCCCGCAGCGCATTCCGGACGTTGACCTTCGAGGTGTAGGAGATGGAACCGTACTGGAAGAGCCGCACGGCCAGGCGGAGCATCACCGCGGCCCCCACGTAGAGGATGACGATCACAATGCCGGCCTCGAGCAGGCTCAGGGAGCCGAAGCCGTTACGCAGCAGGGCTGTCACCGGTGCCGAGAACGGGAAAAACGTGAAGATCTGCACGATCACGGACTGCGGATCGGAGACCACCAGGGCCACGGCGTAAAACGGCACAAAGATCAGCGCCATCATCACGCCCATGAAGTTTCCGGCCTCTTTCGCGGTCGGCATCACGGCTCCGATCGCCACGAGGGTGGTCGTGAACAGGGCGAAGCCACCGACCAGGATCAGCAGGCCAACGGTCATCCGGACCGGATCCAGGATCAGCGGAGGCAGGTCCAGGGACGCGAGACTGAGCTCCGCGGGAAAGTACAGCCGGGCGATCACGATGGGGGAAAGGAAGACGAGCATCTGCACCAGCCCGATCGCGAACAGCGCAATCACTTTGCCCGCGATGAGCGTCGTCGGTTTGAGCGTGGTCAGGATCATTTCGGTGACGCGGTTTTCCTTCTCCTCCAACGTGGAGTTGAGCATTTGCCCGGCCAGCAGCACGATCAGCCCGTAGAAAATGACCAGGAAGATCAGCGGCGGAATCACCGAGCCCAGGCCACCGGATTCCTTGGCGCCGTCATAGGTGATGGTCTCGATCTTCACGCGGCCGGCGTCGAGCGCGGACAACTGGGGTGACCCGATCTTCTGCTCGACGGCGTGCGTCAGCATGGCCTGCGCGACGGCGGCATACTTGCCGTTCTCGAAAATCCCGGTGTCCGCACCGTAGACGTGCACGGCCGTGGTTTCGGGGTGCGGGGGGTAATTGAAGTAGGCGTCAACGGTGCCGGACTGCACGGCCCGGATTCCGGCGTCGGGGGAGTCGGCGGGGGTCGCCCCGTAGAGGACGGCGTCCTGTGCGGTGATCAGTCCGGACGCGTCCGTGTAGGAGATGCTGAACTGGGCGTTTTTCTGCGCCTCGGCGGCTGTGTCCGTGGTGGTGTTGCTGAGGAAGATCAGCCCGAAAACCACTGCCATGATGATCGGCACCGACAGGGTTCCGATCCAGAACCGGGCTTTGGTCACGGTGCGGATGAACTCGAAGCTGACGACGGTGCCCAGATTGTGCTGCGCCACGGAGCTACCTTCCTTCCCGCTGCCCGGACGGTGCGGCGGCGGCAGTCCCGGGAGGGGCTGGCGTGTTCTGGTCACCGTAGACCCGGATGAAGATGTCCTCGAGGGAGATCTTGGTGGTGGTGAAGCTCCGGACCGTCACCCCGGCGTCGACCAGGTCCTTGAGGATGATGGCCTCGTCGGTCGCATCGGTGACGGAGAGCTCCGAGTAGTTGGTGTCCTCGAGCAGCACCTCATAATGCGGGGAGCGGGGCAGTGGGCCGCTGTGCCTGATCCGGATGATGCGGCCGCCGTACTTGTTCTGCACCTCGTCAATGGTGCCGTAGGCCTCTGCGGTGCCGTCCTTGAGCAGGATCACACGGTCGCAGAGGCGCTCCACCTCTTCCATCTGGTGGGTCACCATCACCACGGTGGCGCCGCCCTGTTTCTGTTCCGCGATGATGTCCATCAGCAGGCGCCGGTTGACCGGGTCGAAGCCCTTCGTGGGTTCATCGAGGATCAGCAGCTCGGGATTGTTCATGATGGTGACACCGAGCTGGACCTTTTGCTGCTGGCCGCTGGACAGCTTGTCGAGCACCGCGGTGGCACGGTCCGCCAGCGCCACCCGGTCCAGGTACTGCATCGACCACTGCTTCGCGGCGCGACGCTTCATCCCTTTGAGCCGGCCGAAGTAGGTCATGACGTCGATGACCTTTTCCTTCTTATACAGCCCACGCTCTTCGGGAAGGTAGCCCAGTCTGTCGCCGTGCTCGGGTTTGAAGTCCCGGCCGTTGATGTGGAGCACGCCGGCGGTGGGCTCGTAGATGCCGAGCAGGGCCCGGATGGTTGTGGTCTTGCCGGAGCCGTTGCTGCCGAGGAAACCGAACGTCTCGCCGGCGTGCACGTCGAAGGAGAGGTCGCGGATCACCGTGGTGTCGCCGAAGTCCATCCGGAAGCCGCTGATGTGGACCCGTGCCTCGTCCATTGCGGCTCCCGAAAGTGCCGGGCTGTGCGCCCGGGGTCTTACTCGCTAGCCCGCCTACACGGCGGGGAAATGCCGGTGCCTGCGTTGGGCCGGCGTTGGCAGGCCCGCCCTGGTCCGTCCGGTGCCGCCCCAGGCGTTGGAGCGGGCCTCCTTGATCAGGCCGGTGCCGGCGCACTCGCGGACTGCCATGATGCCGTCGGCGGCGGACCGCTTGTCCTCAAAAGCCTTGGAAATCGCCAAGACCGTGCCGTCGGCGCCGAGGAGCCGGAATCGGACGTTGGCCTCAGCGTCCGTGAAGATTTCGAATTGTCCTGCCATCTTGTTGTCCTTTCGGGCAATGCAGCACAGCGGGAGGGTGAGGCACTTCCATGTGCCATGCCGTTTTCTCGACACGTCCCCGCGGCGCGTCAAACCATCGTTCCTGCTGGGGTGCGGGGAAAGTAAGGGGCAAAGGTCCCTATGTGGACAGCGCACGCTCCTCCCGGTGTGCTGTCCCTTGTTTCGCCGTTGTGTGCTCCCGTTGTGTGCTCCAACGTGCGCTCCGGTTGTCCGCTTTGCGCAGCGCGCTAGATTGGGAGCATGGCTGAGTTTCCGAAGGGCGATGCCGGCGAGTGGGTCCGGCTGACCGCGCGGGTGGACGGCGTGGTGCAGGCCGTTGGCTTCCGGTACTGGACGGTGCGCCAGGCCGAGGAACTGGGTCTGACCGGCAACGTTCGGAACAACGACGACGGGTCGGTGGGCATCCTGGCGGAGGGTCCGCAGTCTGTGGTGCTGGAGTTCCGGCGCTGGCTGCGCTCGCCGGAGGCACCGGGGCGGGTGGAGAACGTGCAGGAATCGATCTCCCGGGCGACCGGGGCGTTCAGTAACTTCCGGGTGGTGTACTGAGGGCCAGGCGCCCCGGGTCTGCTGGCCGCTTTATGCACGCGTGAGCAGACCGTGGCCCAGGACCGCTTTCCGGGACAACGTCCGGTAGCCCTCGCGGTCGAACAGCACGGTGATGAGGTCGCCGTCGTGCCCCACCACCAGTCCTGGGCCCAGAGGGCATGCTCCACACGGCAGTTCAGCGGGAATTCCCCGGAGCCCGCGGCAGGAGAGGCCGTGTCGGGAGCCCCGCCGGCGGACGCCCCGGCGTCGTGCCCGCCGTCGTCCTCCGGCAGCAGCGCGGTGCCGTCAGTGCAGTTGTCGCAGTTCCCGCAGGGCCCCGGCAGGTCCTCGCCGAAGTAGCCGAGCAGGAACTGCCGGCGGCAGCGGTGCGTCTCGGCGTAGCTGCGGATCATCGCGATGCGGGACTTGTCCACGCGCTCGCGGGCGGCGGCGAGTGCGACGGCGTGTTCCACCACCTGGGCGGGGTCCGCCGCTGGGTCGAGCCGGACGCCGTCGTGGTCTGAGGTGACGGCGCCGGTCTCCTGCAACTGGTTCAGCAGCCCGGTAATCCGCCGGGCCGGCCAGACGGTGCCTTTGGCCAATGCCCGGGACGGAACGGGCGCGCCCGCTGCGCGCAGCGCGGTGAGCACCGCCAGCAGCGCGGTCTTGTCGGGGGTGTGCGTGGCGAAGTAGCGCCGCAGCCCGAGATCCTCGGAACGGTAGTTCAGCACCGCGCCGGCGGGTTGTCCGTCCCGTCCGGCCCGGCCGATCTGCTGGTAGTAGCTGTCCAGCGACTCCGGAATGTCCGCGTGGATAACAAAGCGGACATCGGGTTTGTCGATCCCCATGCCGAACGCGGTGGTGGCGACCACCACGTCCAGGCCGCCCTCGAGGAACTGCTGGTGGACGAGTTCCCGCTCGCCGGGCGTGCGGCCGGCGTGATAGGCCGCCGCGCGAAGACCGTTCCGGGACAGCTTCGCGGCGTACTTCTCGGTGTCCTTCCGCTTGGCGGCGTACACCAGCCCGGGCCCGCCCTTCCCGGTGACCAGCTCGGTGACCTGCCGGACCACGGCCCGGCGTTTCTCCTTGTCCTCGTGGTGGCGGAGGACGTCCAGCCTGATGTTGGGCCGGTCGAAGCCGTGGACCAGGACCAGGGCGCGGTCCATGCCGAGGCGGTGCAGGATTTCCTCGCGCACCGGGGGAGATGCGGTGGCTGTGAGCGCGGCGGTGGTCGGGTTGCCCAGGCGCTCGCGGACCTCGCCGAGCCGCAGGTAGTCAGGCCGGAAGTCGTGGCCCCAAGACGAGACGCAGTGCGCCTCGTCCACCACGAAAAGGGCGACGTTGAGCGCCGCGATCCGTTCCACCGTGCTCGGCTTGGCCAGCTGCTCGGGGGCAAGGAAGAGGAACGCCGCCTCGCCAGTCTTTACGGCCTGCCAGGCACGCTCCTGGTCCGCGGCGCTGTGCGAGGAATTGACCGCGACGGCGGCGCCTGGCCCCGCGGCTTCCCGTAGCCCGTCCAGCTGGTCCACCTGCAGGGAAATCAGCGGGGACACGACGACGGTGGGCCGCTGGTGCCGGCGGTGCAGCAGGAGCGCGGGGACCTGGTAGATGGCCGACTTTCCGTAGCCGGTGGGCATCACGGCGAGGACGTCCCGGCCGGCGGTGAGGGCCCGCATCCCGGTGAGCTGGCCGTCGCGGAGCTGGGTGAGGCCAAGGGTGAGGGCCGCGAGCCGGCGGAGGTCGGCCTCGTCGTCCGAAGCGTCATTCGCGGCGAGGGCCTCGGTCATGGGTGCAGCTCCGGTGCGACGGTGTGGGGTGAGGCGGGGCAGGCAGGTGCCTGCGTTAATTTCAGGTTATCCCCGAATGACTGATCGGAGCCTCTCGGCGCTTGGATGCCGGGGCACGTCCGGCGAAAACCCGCCCGATGTTGATTTGGATATCCCCGGAATAAACAGGACGCAAGAGTCAGGTGATATCGGAAGTTGACGCCTAGGCTAGCCACATGGCTCAATCAGAGTATGTGAAAAGATTTGATGAATCGGCTTTATGGGTCTCCAAAATGCTTCCGCAAGTCGATTTCGAGACTGGCGAGATGGAGTACAAGAAAGCATATGCAACCGAACTAAGCCACGTGCGAAACGCATTGCTGGCTGATAGTGACGAATGGAAAGCCTTGTTTGTGGCTTCGTTCCGGAAGTCCAACCTCCTGGACTGGCGCTATGGCGACGAACTCATTCGCGCGACACTTCTGAACCCCGAGGGTGTCGGAGCGTTGCTCAAGCTCCTATGGCGCGGGGGACTTAATGCGGCCACGTTTAATAGGTTTGTAACGGAGCTACGGCAGCTCAGCGATGTATTCAGCGTAGGTATCGGGACGGCGATTGCTTCCGTGATGCTCATGGCGCTGGGGGCCGAGGATTACCCGCCATATCGCACCGAGGCCGTGAGTCGCTTCTGGAAAACGGTGCGGTGGCCTACTCCGGACACGAATGCCACTCCGCACGAAACGTATGCGAGCTTTCGAAGGTCTCTGACCACGTTTCAGAGGGCCGCCACAACCCGAGGCTTGGGTGTTCCCGACCTACTCACCGCACAAGGACTCATGTGGCTGATTGTTGAATGGGATCCACGTACACTCTTGCCCGCCGGACAGATTGAAACTTTTCGAGCCTGGCGTGGGGACAGCTACAAGGGCGGGGAGAGTGAGGATCCCCGACAAACGGAAGCTCGAGCTCACATTTTCAGACGTCTTTCCGACGATGCGGAGGGATTCTTCTCCAAGGATTTCCTTCTGAACTTCGACGTCAACGGAGAAACCCTTCCGCTACTCGATGAAAACATCGGCGCCAGCATGCCGGTTGGATTCGAAGCCCCGATCAGCATCGTAATGCCGACAGCAGTGGCATCTTCATTTGGTACAGAAATCAACGCCCAAGGAATTGTCCAGTATCCAAGGAAGAGCAAACTACTGAAGCACCCACGAGACCAGGCTCTTCTGGCAGCGATCACTAAGCGCGCGCCGCTTGTGTTGCTGGTCGCTGATCTAGAGGGCACTTACCAAGCGATATTTCCCGTATTCGTCCAGCGGTATGCCGGAAAAGTGGAAGCATTTGAGCTGGATCTGAATTCTGTTGACATCCACTTAGCCGGTGACATTGCCCCGGAGCATAGCCGTTCATGGACGACCAGTACCGTCCGTCAACGGGTACATCAGCGTGCATTCCGTCGAGACGTGCTTCGCGCCTACGGGGGCCGATGCGCTGTGTGTGGTCTAGGCGTCAACGAATTAGTCGACGCCGCGCACATCATTCCAGACCGGGACGAATTCGGGATCGCCTCTGCAGTGAACGGGCTCGTACTCTGCAAAACACATCACGCCGCGTTCGACGCCGGGTTGTTAGGCATACGCGAGGACCTGACGGTTGGGATTGCTGACGAAATAATGTTGGCGGATTCGGACGATGCCGCCTACATAGTGCTGCGAAGGTTTCACGACCAGAAGTTGCAGGTTATTCCCTCGGCGCCGGGATACGGTCCTTCGGCAGACTCGTTGAGATGGTCCTGGAAGAACTTCAAAGCCAGGAACCGGAGTGAAGCCCCACCTTGGCCCTGACGGGGGCCAAGGGCCCTCGGCAGCGGCTGCGTTTCTGGGTAGGGTGGGCCGCATGCAGAAGATATCGCTCGATGCCCTAGCCCGTCAGCAGCTCACGGCTGCGCTGGCGGCACCCAGCGGCCGGGCCGCGGATACCGCGTTTGGTGGCCATGAGAAGACGCTCCGCCAGACGGTGATGGCGTTCCGGGCCGGGACGCGGCTCAGCGAACACCAGAATCCCGGCGAAGCCACCGTCTTTGTGCTCCGCGGCTGCGTCCGGCTCCGTGCCGGCGAGGAATCCTGGCAGGGTAAGGCCGGGGACCTGCTGATTGTGCCGGATGGGTTGCACAGCCTGGAAGCGGAAGAGGACTCGGCGATCCTGATGACCGTCGCGAAGATCAAGACCTGACGGCACGGCCGCGGCCGTGGCGGGGACGCTGCGGTGGGGCCCTCCGGCGTGTCACGTCGATGGGACGGTCCCGGAGGGGTGGATGGGCCAGAATCGTCTGATCGGGACCGGCGATCGCAGCGGCTGCTGTCTCCGCTCAACCGTAACGCTCGCACGCAGTGGAAGGCCGTCCCCTTGAAAATCAGCGAAGCCAGGCAGCTCATCCAGGTCAAAGCCCCCGTCCTGTCCCGGCGCCGCCGGGTGCTGGCCAACGCGTTCAATGTGGAGGAATACCGGAAATCGGCGCAGCGGGTCCTCCCGGCCGGGATCTTCGACTACCTCGACGGCGGCTCCGAGGACGAAGTGACGCTCCGCCGCAACCGTGCGGTCTTCGATTCCTGGGCGCTGATGCCCAGCTGGGGCCCGGTCACCGGACCCGATACCAGCACGGCCATCCTCGGGAAAACCAGTGCCCTGCCCCTGACCCTGACGCCCACCGGAGCCACCCGGCTGTTCCATCCCGAGGGCGAACTGGCCGTCGCGGCCGCCGCCGACCGGGCGAACATCCCCTACGGACTCGCCGGACTGAGCACCGTGCCGATGGAAACCATCGCCGTGGACCACCCGGACCTGGACCGCTGGTTCAACTTCGGGCTCACCTCCGACGCCCAGGCGATGAAGGACAAACTGGCGCGCTGCGAAGCCGCCGGATTCACCACACTGATTGTCGGCGTCGACACCCGTGCCCTGGGCGCCCGGGAACGTGACCTGCACAACGGCTTCACGGCACCGCCGGCGCTGACGCTGTCCACCATCGCGGACATCGCCCGGCGGCCGTCCTGGTGGATCAACTTCCTGAAGTCGGACGGCATCAGTTTCCCGAACCTGGACCCGCGCAGTCCAGCGGCCACCTCCGTGGTCACCCCGTCCATGTGGCAGCACATCCTCGGCCACTCGGATGCGACCAGCGGCTGGAACGAACTGGAGGCCCTGCGGCAGGCCTGGCCCGGCAAGATCGTGCTCAAAGGCTGCGTCAACCCGGCCGACGTCGAAAAGGCCGCCCGGATCGGACTGGATGCCGTCCAGCTCAGCAACCACGGCGGCCGCCAGCTCGACCACATGTTGAGCCCGATGGATGTGCTGCAGGAATCCCGCCAGCGGGTGGGCGACTCGCTGGAGATCTACGTGGACTCGGGCATCCGCCGGGGCAGCGACATCCTCAAGGCGCTGGCGCTGGGTGCCGATGCCTGCTCGATCGGCCGGGCCTACCTGTACGGACTGGTCGCGGCGGGGTCTCCCGGCGTCGGGCGCATCATCGAGATTTTCGCCGATGAGCTGCGGCGTACCATGACGTTAGTGGGCGTTTCCAGCGTTGCGGAGGTGAAGGCCCGGGGCGGCGAAATTCTGCGGGACATCCGGCATTCCGGGGAAATCCGTGAATCAACAGCGTCAGGCAACACGCACGAACGAGTTCTGAGCTTGCAGGCACCTGGTGCCTTCCTCCCGCAGACTTGCGGGAACCAAGGGACACTCTGAACAACTAAGGAAACCATGCGCACTCGATACGCCCTCCCCGTTCTCACCCTGGCGACAGCGCTCGCGCTCTCCGGCTGCGTCGACAACAGCACCCCGGCCGCCACCGGCGGGGCCTCCGGAACCGGAACAGCCGACGCCATCGCGGTCAAGAAGAATGACGCCATAGCCGCGATGCTTCCGGCGAAGATCAAGAGCGCGGGGGTGCTCAACGTCGGCATGGCCAACAACTACCCGCCCAACGAGTTCAAGGACGACAATGGCAACCCGGCAGGCTGGTCAGTGGACCTGACCAACGCCCTGGGCCAGGTCATGGGCCTGAAGGTCAACTTCGACATCGGCACCTTCGACAACATCCTCCCCGCCGTCCGCGCCGGGAAGGACGACATGGGCATGTCCTCCTTCACCGACACCCTGGAACGCGAGAAGCAGGTCGACTTCGTCAACTACTACTCCGCCGGAATCCAGTGGGCCGCCCCCAAGGGCAAGACCGTCGACCCCAACAACGCCTGCGGGCTCAAGGTCGCCGTCCAGGCCACCACCTATGAGGACACTCACGAAGTGCCCGCCAAGTCGAAGGCCTGCACCGACGCCGGCAAGCCGGCCATCACCATCTTCAAGTACGACGCGCAGGACCAGGCGACCAACGCCCTCGTGGTCGGCCAGGTCGACGCGATGAGCGCCGATTCACCCGTAACCCTCTACGCGATCTCCAAGACCAAGGACAAGCTGCAGACCGCCGGCGACGCCTTCGAAGTGGCACCATACGGCATCCCCGTCGCCCAGGGCAGCGAATTCACGCCGGTCCTGCAGAAGGCGCTCCAGACGCTGATCGACGACGGCACCTACACCAAGATCCTGTCCAAGTGGGGCGTCGAAGCCGGCGGAGTCAAGACGGCGGACCTCAACGTGGCAGCCAAGGGCTGACCGCAGATGAGCGAGCCGGAACCGGGCCGGATGACTGAGGCGGAACCCGGCAGGACGCCGGAAGCCGGTATCAAGCCGCGGGCCGGCAGCAGACGGCACGACGACGATGCACCGCCGGAAGCGATCGTCGCGATCCCGTTGCGCCACCCCTGGCGGAACGTGGTGGCGGTGCTCCTCGTCCTCGGCCTGGCGGTGTTTGTGCTCGACGCCGCCCAGCGCCAGGATTATGGCTGGGCGGACGTGGGCAAGTACATCTTCGACCGCCGGATCAGCCAGGCGGCGTGGGTGACGCTGTGGCTGACCATCTACGCGATGATCGGTGCCATCGTGCTCGGCCTGCTGCTGGCCATCATGCGCCTCTCGCCAAACCCGGTGCTGAAGAGCATTGCCTGGCTGTACATCTGGATCTTCCGCGGCACCCCGGTCTACGTGCAGCTGGTCTTCTGGGGCATCGTGTCCCTGATCTACCCGGTGTTCACGCTGGGCATCCCGTTTATGGAGCCGTGGGCCACCATCCCGAATGAGGTCTTCACCAACCTCTTCATCACCGCCGTGATCGGGCTGGCCCTGAACGAGGCCGCCTACATGTCCGAAATCGTGCGGGCCGGCCTGCTGTCCGTGGACACGGGCCAGGAGGAAGCCTCGACGGCGCTGGCGATGTCCTGGGGCCAGACCATGCGGTACGTGGTGGTTCCCCAGGCCATGAAGATCATCATTCCGCCCACCGGCAACGAGGTGATCTCGATGCTCAAGACCACCTCCCTGGTGGCGGCCATCCCGCTGAGTATCGACCTCTACGGCGTGTCCCGGGGTATTTCCGCCGTGACGTTCACGCCGGTGCCGCTGCTGATTGTGGCCTCCCTCTGGTACCTGCTGTTCACCTCCATCCTGATGGTGGGCCAGCACTTCATTGAAAAGCGGTTCTCCCGGGGAACCGGACGGATCAAGACGGGCAAGGAACCGTCGACGCCGGGACCGGAGACTGCGGTCCCCGGCACGCCCGCCGCACCGATCGGCACAGACTTTGGAGGAAAAGGATGACGGACGTGCCGATGGTGCTTGCCGAGCGGGTCTCCAAGAATTTCGGCACCAACAAGGTCCTGCGCGGGATCAGCCTGGAAGTCGATCCCGGGGAGGTGCTCTGTATTGTGGGGCCCAGCGGTTCGGGCAAGTCGACGTTCCTGCGCTGCATCAACCACCTGGAACGGGTCGACGGTGGCCGGCTCTCGGTCGATGGGCAGTTGGTGGGATACCGGCAGAAGGGCGACAAGCTCTACGAACTCAAGCTCAAGGAAGCAGCCCTCCAGCGCCAGGAAATCGGAATGGTGTTCCAGCGGTTCAACCTGTTTCCGCACCTGACCGCGGTCGAGAACATCACGCTGGCCCCCATCAAGGTGAAGGGTCTGTCCAAGGCCAAAGCCACCGCCCGGGCCATTGAACTGCTGGACCGCGTTGGTCTGGGGGACAAGGGCGATGCCTACCCGGCGCACCTCTCGGGCGGGCAGCAGCAGCGCGTGGCCATCGCCCGTGCGCTGGCCATGGACCCGAAGCTGATGCTCTTCGACGAGCCCACCAGTGCCCTGGACCCGGAACTCGTGGGCGAGGTCCTCGACGTGATGAAGGAACTGGCCAAGAGCGGCATGACCATGATCGTGGTGACCCATGAGATGGGGTTCGCCCGCGAAGTGGCGGACACGCTGGTCTTTATGGACGAAGGCGTAGTGGTGGAGGCCGGCCCGCCCCGGCAGATCCTGAGCGATCCGCAGCACGACCGGACCAAGGCGTTCCTCTCCAAGGTCCTGTGACACCGGAAGCCGGGCGCGCGGCGGAGGGGGCCGGCGCCGGCCGCGACACCGGCAGTGCAATCTGGGCGGACTACAACGCGGCCCAGGCGGCCCGGCCCGTGCGCCCCCTCTGCCTCGACGCGATGGCTTTCGCCGGTCCGGGGCACGGCCGCCGTGCCCTCGACCTGGGCTGCGGCGCCGGAAAGGAAACGCTGGCGTTGCTGGCCGATGGCTGGCGGGTGCACGCCGTGGACTCGCTGCCGGACACCCGGGAGCGGCTGCTCGGGATCGCTCCGGCGGAGATGGTAAGCCGGCTCAGCATCGAGGTACGGCCCTTCCAGGAGCTCCGGACACTTCCGGACGCGGACCTGATCTTCGCCGGCTATTCGCTCCCGTTCATCCACCCGGATCACTTCGAACGCTTCTGGCAGCTGATACTGAATGCCCTCCAGACCCGGGGCATCGTGGCGGTAAACCTGTTCGGCGAGCGGGACTCCTGGGCGGACGTCCCCGAATGGAACTTCCACACCGAGGCGGAGGCCCGGCAACTCTTCGACGGGCTGGAGATCCTGAAGTTCGAGGTGTACGACGACGACGGGCAGTCGTTCCGCGGTCCCAAGCACTGGCACATCTTCGACGTCATCGCCCGCAAACCGTGAGTCGCTGAACGCAATACGGCAATACGGCAATACGGCAATTCGCGGCACCGACGCTGACAAAGCTAGCCAGTCCGCGCCGGTGCCCGACGCTCTACTTTGTAACGTGGACGACGACTGCCTTTTCTACTGACTGTTCCACTCCGGCGTTGTCGATGCCTGTTACGGTCCAGTTGCTGAGCAAAAGGACCGTCTTGCCTGTGTCCGCATTGTAGACGACTTTCTTAAAGCCAAGAGCCGTCAGATCGTCATCCAACGCTTCGGCGTTCGTCCCTGGCACGACTGCAGGAATCACAGCGGTCAGGGGCGTTGCTGGAGGCGCCGGCGGAGCTGCCACAGGGGCCGCAGCAGCGGCCGTTACCGGGGCGGCTGTGACTGTCGCTGTAACGGTTGCCATTGCGGTTTGAGTGACCGTCGGGGCGGCCTGCGGCGCGGTTCCCCCTCCGCAACCGGACAGTGTCAAACAGAGGACGCCACCTAGGACTAGTGCTTTCTTCATTTCTCCCCATTCACATATCTGTAATTTGCTGTGACCTCGTCGACGAGGGAACAACCTTCGAACGCGAACCCGGGCTCCGGTGACAAAGTCGCCGGAGCCCGGGTTCGCGAAGCAGCTGACTACGGAGTGACTTGAACCCGAGCCGCTTCCTGCAGCAGCGGAGTCGTGACGATCACGGTTGACGTACCAGGCTTGATATCAAAGGCAACCTTGCCGCGCGCCTTGTCGCCGACAGGTACCTCGCCCGAGCCGAGCTGATCATCAATGGCCAGTTCAGTGTTTGCGGATCGGCCGTCGGCATCCTTGGCCTTGAAGTACAGCGGGTTGCTGGACGTCTCGCCCTTGTCGGTTTCCCAAAGAACGTCCAGGATCAAGTAGCCGCCGTTCGTCGCCGGGGTTGCCAGCGGGCCCGTGGACGCAGCGGGTCCGTAGGATGCCGAGACGATGGTGATCCGTGCGACGTTTCCGTTGCCCATGTCAGCAGTGAATGGCTCGCCGACTTTGGCCCCGGTGGCAGCTGCAGCCGCATTCGTGTCAGCGGGAGCGGCGGAGGCAGCAGTTGTCGTGGCCGGGGTTGCGGCCGGCGTCAACGACGGAGCAGGCCGCGTAGCGTTGAAGATGAAGCCGAGCACCATGACGACCCCAGTGACGATCAAGGCGACCTTTTTGTGCTGGTCGTAACCGGCAAGCTTGTAACCGCGTTTGTCCGTCTGCTTGTTGGTGAGAAGGAGGATCAGGTCCACAAGAACCCAGATACCGGCGCCGCCTGCCGTGATGAGCTTGAGGATGCCAGTGCCGACCTTGCCCAAGTAGAAGCGATCAACACCAAAGACGCCGACGATCAGCGACAGAAGCCAAGCCGTCAGGAAAGACTTGCTCCCGACGGCGGACTGATTTCCGGGCTGCTGTCCCTGAAAAGCGCCGGGGGCCCCCGGGTAAGCTGCGGGAGCCCCCGGGTAGGGTGCCGGGGCGCCCGGGTAGGCTGCGGTGGCGCCCGGGTAGGGGGCAGGGGCCGGCGGGTAGTCTGCCTTTGGACCGACGGGAGGGGGTGTTGGCTGGCTCATTGAGACCCTTTCATGGGCAGCCCTGTGGCGGGCAACTGTGGATGCGTGTTGGATGCAGTGCGAAGTAACTGGCAACTTGGCCAATTGTGGGGGCGACATTTGCCCTGGGAGCAGACGGGACCGCTCGCGGAATTAGCGCGCCAAGAAAGGCATCTATGCCCATTTTCCCCCAAAGCAAATGTGCGGTATCGCCGCACGTTCAGAGAATACACAGAAAATTGGCGGGGCCGTCGACTTTGACTCGATATTAAGCGGAATGGCCGCCCTGTGACCGGTGGTTGCCCCCGGCGGCGTTTGAATCACAAAGTTCCTGAATGGCTGAATCGCCTGAAGAGTTGGGACAAAGTCCAAGTCAGCCGAACCTCGGCGATTCAGCGTTCGAGCAACAGAACAGCTGTGGCCCGCAGGCAACCCGGCAATATAAATCTCGGAATGGACGGTCCCGATGGGCAAGATGAAGGGAAACCGCCACAACACGGCGGCAAATGTCGGAACGTTTATCGCCGGCCGTCAGCAACTAAACGTGCAGCGGACGCTAATGGAACAAAATGCCGTCCAAGCGGAACTGGCCGCAGCGCAGCTTGCTCACATGCGGCACCAGCAACTCACCGCGGAGTACTAGCGATTGTGCCAGTGGGCAGACGCGGAAGTCTCTGCAGGGCGTCTGAGTCAATGTGGGGGGTGCCCGGGCCGGTTGGTACAACGAGGGAAGTACCGCCCGCTATTGGGACGGAAGTGCGTGGACACACCACACCACGTCGCTGGACACTGCTCGGGAGTTGGTCAAACGACTAGCGGCCGAGAGCTACGCCAACAGCGCAGGTCCGACCCTCCCCGCCCACGAATCAAGTCCGGCCTCAATTCGGCCCCAAGCAGCTGTCGAATCGGCGACCCTGATACAGCCTCACATGGAGGAGCCGCCCGCGCCACCGATGCCGCCATCGGGCTGGTATCCGACCGGAGCGCCCGGTGTCCTTGGTTTCTGGGACGGCACCTCGTGGACGGGGCCAGACCCGGTCGGAATAGGTCAAATTCCGGTTACGAGAACGCTGGCCGGCCTTTCCGACCTTTGTTGCTGTTGCCGGAGACACCTCCTCAGCTTTTGTGTCTAGCCCGGGGTGGCACGTCACAGAGTTCCGGGTGCTGCACGCCGTGGGACAGACTGTTGCCGTGAGCAACTCTCCCCGGACGGGTCTTGCCGTCGCAGGACTCAGCCTGGGCACGGCACTGAACCCGCTGAACTCCTCGATGATCGCCGTCGCCCTCGTGGTGCTGCGCGCCGACTTCGGGCTCGACTTCGCCACCGTCACCTGGGTGATCACCTCCTTCTACCTCACCTCCGCGGCGGGCCAGCCGCTGATGGGCCGGCTTGCGGACCGTTTCGGCCCGCGGCGGCTGTTCATCCTCGGCATGGCGCTGGTGGCCGTGACTTGCGCGCTGGCTCCGTTCGCCCCGAACTTCATCCTGCTCTGCGTGTCGCGCGCCGTCATGGCATTGGGCACGGCGACCGCGTACCCGAGCGCCGTCGTCATGGTCAATGCGCTGGCCCGGCAGGCGAAAGTGCGGTCCACGCGGCCGCTGGGCCGGATCCAGATGGCGAACACCTCCGCGGCCGCCGTCGGCCCGGTGGTCGGCGGATTGCTGGTGGGTTTCGTTGGCTGGGAGGCCCTGTTCCTGGTCAACGTCCCGCTGGCTCTGGCCGCGATCCTCCTGGTCCAAAAGTTCGCCCCGGCCGACGAGGACGGGGAACGCGGCCGGGCCTCGGAGCTGCTGCGCGACTCGGACATCCCGGGCATTCTGGCCTTCATCGGCTCCATGGTCCTGGTGATGATGGCGCTGCTGAACGTCCTGCCGGCCTACCGCTGGTGGCTGCTCGGAGCGGGCACGGTGCTGGCGGTGCTCTTCGTCGGGCGGGAGCTGAGGTTCGCCCCGCCGTTCCTGGACCTGCGGCTGCTGGGCCGGAACCGGCCGTTGCTGCTGGTCTATCTGGGCTTCGCCCTGTTCAACGGCGTCTACTACTTCTCCTTCTTCGGCCTCCCGCAGCTGCTCCAGCAGGCCGGGGGCTACGAGCCCGGGGTCGTCGGACTGCTGATGCTGCCGCTGGCCGCGATGTCGGTGCTGGTGACGCCCCTGGCGGTCCGAACGATGGACCGGGTCGGCGTCAAGCGGGTGCTGATCGCCGGCGTCGTATTGCTGTTGATCGCCTCCGGGACCATGTGGCTGCTGACCGCCTCGTTCGCGGTTCCGCTGGTCCTCGCCGTGACGGCCCTGATGGGGGTGCCGTACGGGGTGGTCAGCATCGCCTCCAGCCAGGGCATGTACCTGTCCACCCGGCCGGAGGAGCGCGGGGTGGCCGCCGGGATCTTCCAGACCTGCCGCTATATCGGGGCGATCACGGCCACGGTCCTGATCGGGATTTTCTACGGCACAGGCGTCAACCAGGCCAACTGGGGGCTCATGGTCTTCGTCATGCTGGGACTCGGCGCGGTCGTGTTTGCCGTGTCGCTGCTGTGGCAGGAACGGAGAGGATGAGGGCCGCGGGTGCGGACTCCGGCGGAGACTCCGACGCCGTCTCCGCGGCGGGTGAGGACGCGTCACCGAACGGGCTCTCGCAGTCAAAGTGGTACTGCCGCAGCACGTTGGACCGGGACGGGTCCCTGAGTTTCTGCATAGCTGCGATCTCGATCTGGCGGATGCATTCGCGGGTCGTGCCGAACGCCCTCGCGACGGCCTCCAGGGTCTTCCCTTCACCGCCCAATAATCCGAAACGCATCGCAATGACCCGGGCCTCCCGGTCCTCGAGCGTGGCGAGTACGGCGTGGACCTGGGCCCGCAGCTGTTCATGGAAAACTACCTCGTCCGCGTCTGGTTCGGAGGAATCCCACAGCTGTTCGGCCAGGGCTTCTGCTCCGCCCCTGCCGTCAGGCACCCACAATTCCAGTGAAAGGAGCGGCTGGTCCAAAGCCAGTAGGCATTCGATGTTCCCGATCGAAGTGTGGGTCAGCTGGCTGAGCTCCTCCATGCTGCAGACGGTCCCTGTCATGGCGGCCGCCTGTTGCGCTGCCCGCACCGTCTTCAGCTGTGCACCGACGGGAAGCGGCAGCCGGATGAGACGAGCCTGATTGGCCACGGCCAGTGTGATGGCGCTCCGGATAGGCCATGCGGCGTGTGTGGAGAACCTGAAACCCTTGGTGAAGTCGAAGGTGCGGACGGCCCGGTGCAGTCCCAGGTTTCCTTCCTGGATCAGGTCCAGAAAGTCGAGTCCGCGGTTGGTGTAGTGCTTGGCGATCCAGACCACGAGCCGGAGGTTGGCGTGCAGCAGCTCCTCTTCGGCATGTCTGCCCAGAATGGTGATGGTCCGAAGCTCCACTGGGTCCAGGTCAGGCTTCAAGGTGCCGTCCGCCAAGAGCCGCTCCGCGAAGAGTCCTGCCTCGATTTCCTGCGCGAGTTCCACTTCCTGCCCGGCGGTGAGCAGGTCGTAATGGCGCAGCCGGTGCAGGTAGTCCGCGGCGGCGTGGTCGGTGAATTCGCCGGTTGCCTCGTGGATCAGCTCAGCCATGTCATCCCCTGTCAGACGCTTCAAGCTCCTGACGGCAGACTACGGGGGCGGTGTGACAATCTCCGGAGTGCGCGGGGCAGCATAAGCCTGCCCGCTACCGAGGCCCAGGAGCAGCGCGGCGAACGCGATCTTGTGCCCCTTGACAGGCTCAAAACCCGGGAATAAGTTCAGCCTTAACGGGGCGTTTCGCCCGATCCTAACCACTTTTTCACACTGTTTCCCGGCGCTCTGCGCGGGGCCGCTGCCCGGAAGGATGGCCTCACCGGGTGGCGTACGCGCGTCCTGCCGGGGCTGGACGCTGGGGGGATCCAATTCGGTCTCGCATCTACCAGGAGTCGAAAATGTCTGAAGAGCTGAAGTTGATAGAGCGGTTCTACAAGGACGTCATGGAGAGCGGAAACCTCGACCTCGTTGATGAGCTGGCGCTGGACAGCTATGTGGATCACGAGGAGGGGCTCCCCGGGCAACCGCCGGGCAGGGACGGCGTCAAGTACTTCGTGACGACGATTCGGTCGGCGTTCCCGGACATCAAAGTCAAGGAACTCACGCCATCCCTGAGCGCCGGAAACATGGAGGCATGCCACGTGGTCCTGACCGGCACACACCGTGGGGAACTCGCCGGTGTCCCGCCAACAGGCAAGACGGTGGAATTTGACTGCACCGACATCGTCCGCGTCGAGGACGGCAAGGTAGCCGAGCATTGGGGCACCACTGACAACATGGGCATCATGCGGCAGATCGGCGCCATGGCCATGGCCTAAAAGTAGGAACCGACGTACTACGGCGGCCCGATCGACCGCCAGGTACAACGAAGGCTGTCCACGTTCCGAAAGGGAACGCAGACAGCCTTTTCTGCGGACGGCTACACGGTCGGGGCGTAGGCCTTCGGCAGCTTCAGTCCGCGCTCCTCCATGACAGTGCGCAGGCGGGTGGGGTAGTCGGTGATGATGCCGTCGACGCCGAGTTCCATCAGGCGCTCCATGTCCGCCGTGGTGTTGACGGTCCAGGGGACGACCGGCAGGCCGAGCTCGTGGGCTTCGGCGATCATTCCCTCGGTGACGGAGCGGAACGCGGGGGAGATGACGTCGTAGCCCTGGGCCGCGGCTGCCTTGGTGAGGGAGCCGCCGTAGGTGTCGATGTCGATGCCGCCCAGGTTGGGGCTGGCGCCGGGCTGGCCGACCTGGAGCCAGGCATCGCCGCTGGACAGTGCAACCAGCGGCAGCTCCGGGGCGAGCTCCTTGGTCAGGTTCAGCGATGACCAGTCGAAGGACTGCACGGTGGTGCGGTCCGCCATGCCGGAGGCCTGGATCTCCGCGACGACCGCCTTGGTCAGCGCCACCATGCCCTCGCCGCCGGACCTGCCGTCTTCGACCTTGGTCTCGATGTTGAAGCTGACCTTCTTGGCGTCGGCGTCGCGCACCAGCTGGAACACGTCCTTGAGTTCGGCGATCCGGTTCCCCTCGATCACGTCCTGCTCCGGGTACCCCTTGAGCTGGGTGAAGCCGCAGTCCAGCGTCGTGATCTGCGCCAGCGACAGCTCTGCAACCCGGTCGCCGACGTACGGGAAGGCGGCGTCGCCCGGCGTGGCCGGCGCGGTGTCCAGGCACTTGTCCGCCTGGATGGTGTCGTCGTGCCAGACGATGACCTTGCCGTCGGACGTCAGGTGGGTGTCCAGCTCGAGGGTGGTCACGCCCAGCTTCAGCGAGTTGGCGAACGCGGCCAGGGATTCCTCGGTCCACTCGCCGCGGCCTCCGCGGTGGGACTGCAGGTCAAAGGAGCCGTTGCGCTCGTTGGTCTTGATCTCGGAGGTGGCAGTGCCGGCAGTGTTCGACGACGGCGCGGCGCCTGCTTCGGTGTGTGAAGCGGCGACGGCGGGGCTCGCCAGCGAGGCGAGGAGCGCGGCGGTGGCCGCGGCAGTCAGGACTGTGCGCATGGGTGTGGTTCCTCCTGGGTGGCGGTTGCCGGCGCTGCGCCGGCGACCCGACCACCCTAGGGAGGCGAGATGGACTGCCGTGTGCGGGAAACTGGACCTCGGGTGAACACTTCGTCGGCTCTGGCCGTGTCTCAGCCGTCGAACAAGCCGCGAACGTCCTCCGCTGACAGTGCCGAGGAAAACATCGCGTCGTCGTCAAGGACGGCGGTGAACAGCTTGGCTTTCTTTTCCTTGAGCGCCATGACTTTCTCCTCGATGGTGTCCTTGGCTACCAGCCGGTAGACCATGACATTCCGGGTCTGGCCGATACGGTGGGTGCGGTCGACGGCTTGCGCCTCCGAAGCGGGGTTCCACCACGGGTCCAGCAGGAAGACGTAGTCCGCCTCGGTCAGGTTCAGTCCGAATCCGCCGGCCTTGAGGCTGATCAGGAACACCGGGGCGCTTCCGGACTTGAACTGCTCGATCACCTCGCCGCGCCGCCGGGTCTGGCCGTCCAGATAGGCATATTGGATGCCCTCTGCGTCCAGCCGGGCAGCGGCCTTGCCCAGGAAGCCGGTGAACTGGCTAAAGATCAGGGCGCGGTGTCCCTCGGACACGATGTCGACGAGCTGCTCCAACAGGGCATCGAGCTTGCTGGACGGCACGGAGGCGTATTTCTCGTCCACCAGGGACGCGTCCAGGCTGAGCCTCCGCAGCGTCGTGAGGGACTTGAAAATCGCGAACCGGTTCTTGTCCATGTCGTCCAGCAGCCCCAGCACCTTCTGCCGTTCGCGCTGTAAATGCCGCTGGTAAATGGTGCGATGGCGTGGCGCCAGGTCCAGCTCCAGCACCTGCTCCTGTTTGGCGGGCAGATCCCTTGCGACAAGGTCCTTGGTTCGGCGCATCATCAGGGGCCGGATCCGGCGTCGTAATTGCGCCAGTCTTTCTGCGTCCCCTTCCTTCTCCACCGGCGTCCGGTAATACTCGGCGAAATTCTTCGACGACGGGAACAACCCGGGCGCGGTGATCGCGAACATGGACCACAACTCCATCAGGTTGTTCTCCATGGGCGTGCCCGTAATGGCGAGCTTGAACGGGGCCGGGAAACGGCGGGCATTTTGACTGGCCTTGGTGGCCGGATTCTTTACAAACTGTGCCTCGTCCAGCAGCAGCCCGGCCCATCGTTGTGCGGCGTAGGCCTCGTAGTCGAGCCGGAAGAGCGTATAGGAAACAACCACGACGTCGGACGCTGCCGTGAGTGACGCCAGATCCGTCCCGCTGCGGCGCAGTGTGTCCGTTGCGGCGGTGACCCGCAGCCCGGGGGCGAAACGCCCAATTTCCGCTGCCCAGTTCGGCACCACGGAAGTAGGGGCAACCACCAAAAAGGGGTGGCGCGCAGTTTCGTCGCGCTCCGGAGCGCCGACGCCGTTCTTGGCGTGGCAGATCAAGGCGATGGCTTGCAGGGTCTTGCCCAGACCCATATCGTCGGCAAGTACACCGCCGAGTCCGTGCTCCCAGAGGAAGGCCAGCCAGTTGAAGCCGTCTTGCTGGTAGGGGCGCAGTGAGGCATTGAGGCCCGCCGGCAGCGGCACATCCCGCAATTCCGAGAACCGCAACAGCCCGCCCACGCTCTGCCGCCAGGATTCGGCTTGTTCTGCCGTGGCAGCCAGTTCCTCGAGCTCGTCCCAGAGCCCGGCTTGGTACCGGCTGATCCGGAGGGGCCCTTCGTGGTCCTGCAGGGACCGGGCCTCCTCGATCAGCCGGCGCAACTGGAGAAATTCGGGCTGGTCGAGCCGGAAGTAGTTGCCGTTGGACAGCATCAGGTGTTCCTCGCCTGCAGCCAGGGCGCGGAAGAGCTGGTCGAGGGGTACGTCCTCCCCGCCCAGGGTGACGGTGACGCCTAGGTCAAACCAGTCGCTGTCGTCCGTTCCCTGGGTGCTGACGCCGATAAGCGGGCTGTCCGTCAGCTCGCTGTAGTCCGGCACGGTGCCGGTGGTCACGACCCGGACGTGCTCGAGCCGTTCCAGGGCCGGCATCGCCTCGGTGGTGAACCGGCCGGCGGCGACGTTTCTGAGCACTGCCGGCTCTGTGCTGCCAGGATGGCCGGACACTGTGTCCGGGAACTGCTCCTGCCAGGCGGCCGTGAACGGGGCCAGGGCCCCGGCCACCCGGGCCAGGAGCTGCCCTTCAAATCCGCGGTCGCGGTAGCCGGTGCCCGCGTCCGGCAGGGGCTGCCGGGTGATGGTGCCGGCGGAGGAATACTCCCAGTGCCATTGAAGCTGCAGGGCGCCGGGATCCTGCGGCGCTCCTGCCGCAGGGCGGCGCCGGGTCCGGCTCGACGGTGCACGCCCGGCTGTGGATTCATGCGGGACGTGGGCGGCCGTCAGCACCAGCTCCGGCGGCAGGATCTGCGGCAGCTTCACGGAGCCGTCGCTGCTGATAACATCGGCGGCCTGGGCCAGTTGCGGGAAAAACGCACCGAGGAAGGAATCGCGGGCCGGCGCCGGAACCAGCAGTTCCGTGCGGTGGCTGATCAGCGGACGAATGACGTCAGGAACGGGCGCTGCGCTCGGGGCCAGATGGAAAACACCGGGAGCCGAGGAGGTGCCCGGGCCGGTGGCGGTGTCCCACCAAAACAGGCCGTGACCGGGTCGGCCAATCACGCCCATCGCGGTGCGATCCGCGGAACCCCCGCCGGTGGCGACGTACGGCGTCAGGCGCAGTCCGCCGTCGTGATCGCGGATGTCCAGTGAAATGCTGACCGGCTCATGAACCACCACGGCGTCGCCGGACTTTGCGGCCACCAGCGCCACACCAATGTCGTTTGCCTGGGCGAGGAGCTGCCAGAGCAGAGGGTTGTTGAAGCCGTCCAGGGACAGATGGGTGTATGGAGCCGACGCGGCCTCGGCAGCGTAGAGCGTGGCAAAGGTGCGCATCCATCGAACCTGTTCCGGGCCGAATTCCTCGAGGTGGGCTCCATAGTAGGAACGCCCAAAAGTATCCCAGCGCAGCTGGCCCACCACCCACTTGCCCTTGGCATTCAGCCTCACCGGTCTGGCCGTCAGGCTGACCTGCGGCGCGGACTGATGTTTCCACGGGTCAACGCGGCCGCGCTGGTACCAGGCGGGCTGGCTGGTACTGGATTCCTGCAGTTCCAGCTGCACACCGAGGCGCAGCGTCGGCTTGCTGGCGCTTCGAATGGTAGGTACGCCAGAGAAACCCGAGTACCGTGAAACTGGCTCCGGGTGGAGAAGGGAATGGATCTGCTCCTGCCACGGCGCCGGGGGCGGCTGCTTCTGGACGGTTACCTGAACCCCGTGATTCTGAACGGCGGGGTTCTGAACGAAGGGCGCGGGCTGCTTGGACGATTGAGCGTTCGCCGGGGCCAGCGGAAGATCCACTAGCGCCGGCTGCTCCAGGGCGGGCCCGCTGCTGATTTCCACGAGCAAAGCAGCTACGTGTTTACAGTTGGCGCCCATAGGGCAGGAGCAATCGCCCCACTCAAGACGCAAACCGCTGATGCCCTCCTTAAACGATACTTTGGTCCGGTACGGGGCGCTGCGGTTTCCTTGGACCTTGCCTCTTAACTCCAAGTTCCTGGGATTCCACTCGACGTTGAAAACGGCGCCCTTGCGCGCGTAGGTTCGGCCGCGGCTCAGGGAGGTGCTGCCGACAAGACGGCTGATCACAGGGTCGGCGAGCTGGGGAGGGGACTCGGATGTCACGGCTTAACGGTACCGGTTCAGAGCGGGGGGCGCCGGTCCGGTCGCGAAGGCGTCACTCGCCTGCAACGCTCAGGCGGTGTGGCTGGGGGGCTGTTCCTGGGCGAGAGCTTTGACCCATTCCGGGGTCACCTTGCCGAGGCGGCGGTCCGTGACTTCGCGAAGCTGGGCCGCCGCGATCTGCATGGCGCGGTCATCGTCGTCGAAGATGTCTTCGTGCTCGACCTGTGGGGGCCCGGCGTGTGCGCCGTGCCCGATCGGGCGGGCCGCCGTGCTCATCGTGCTCCTCCGTCAGGCTCGCCGGGCTCGTGGTCTTCTCCATTGTCCCGCGGCGCGGGTTCGCCGTCCACACCGGCGCCCCTGTGCGGGACTCGGGCCCGAGCCACCCATGGGGGCTGCGCTTCGGCCATTGCGCGGGCCGCACGAGCCTGGGCCGCATGGTCGAGAGGCCGCTCCGAGGCGGCTTCCAGGACGGCGAGTTCTCCGTCGCCGGCCAACGGGCTTTCACCCAGGACTTTGAGGACTTTCAGCCCGATCGTGCCGCGCTTGTTGTCCCCGGAGTAAACGGCGTCCAGGGCCCACTGGGTCCGCCTCCACCACTCCGCGCGGTTGTCCGCATCTGCTTTCTGTTTCAAAGTCCGCCAGCCGATCACTCCGGCGACCAAGGCCCCAAGGAGGACCGCCAGCGGACCTAAAGCGGCAAGAATCTGCCACCAGTCGGCAGGGCCGGTGTGTACTAGGACCTCGATCGGGGTCGGTGACGGAATCGGTGGCATGCGACCAGCTTAAGTCGGAGCCCCGACGATCAAGGTGGCTCAGGTGCGGCTGTTCAGTACCGACTCCAGTTTCTCGAACGACTCGGTCCATCCGGTGCGGTGCAGGTTCAGCCGTTCTTCCGTCAGGAACGGTCCCTGCGAGAGCAGCAGGCGCGTGGCTTCGCCGGTACTCCCGAGGGAGAGGTCGACGACGGTCTCCCGGTCGTCTGGGGTCGGTTCCTCCCAGCGGAAGGTGTACACCAGACGCCATGGAGGATCGATCTCCAGGAACTCGCCCGAGAGGTGGAACGGTTCGCCCTCCGGTGGCGTCATGCGGAACCCGTAGCTGCCACCTTCCGTAAGGTTCAGCTCGGCTGAGGGAATGGTGAAGCCGTGCGGACCCCACCACTTCACCAGTTCGTCCGGCTCCGTCAGCATCCCGAAGACTTCCTCCGGGGGAGCATCGAGTACGCATTCCAGGTTCAGGACCAGCCCGCCAGTTTCCGCATCCATTGTTCCACTCTGGCATGCTGCGAACGCTCTTGTAAGGGGATGGCGCCGGGTATTGCCGTGACGGCAGCGTTCGACGACGGCGCGGGGCCGGCTTCGGCGTTTGGCGCGGCGACGGCGATGCCCGCCAAGGCGTCGGCCGTCAGGGGTGCGCGCAGGGGAAGGGGCCATTGGCTCTAGGAAGACCCAAGCACGCTGGACGAGAATGCGAGGCACGGGCGGCGCATCGGCCGAGGTGCTGCGAGGTACGGGAAAGAGGGCAACGTGAAGAACAGCAGGATCATCATGACTCTTCTGGCCTGGGCGGTCGGCATGGTGCCCGGGCCGGCCGCCGTCGTGCCGTTGAGGTCCCAGAGGGACCTCGCCGGTGACGACCACCCAGCGCGCGGAGGCGTGAGGGTGTGGGTTATCGTCGCACTGCTTTCGGCCGTTGTGCTCGCAGGACTTCTGGCGATCGCCGGCCCGCCATTGGCGGCCCTGTTTTCCACGTTTATGGAGAGAGCGGCACGGTAGCCAGAAGACGCAGGGGTGAGTCGAACCACGGCGGCGGGACGGACTGTACCAACCCGGGAAAACCATGGTCGTGAATGCTCCTAGTCGCCGCCCTGACAACTGCGTAGAATCCACACTGTCTGGATCCACCCGCGCGGGGCGTTGCTGGGACGCGATGGCCAGGACGATACAGCGGTCAGCGAAAGCACCGATGGGCCTGATCGCAGAAGTCAGGAGCTAGGGATGAAAACAGTTCAAAACGTCGCAGCGGGTGCAGCATTAACTGCCGCCCTCGCCGGCGGCGGCATGTATCTCGCAATGGCCGCTCCGGACGGCGCAGCGACCTCCACAACACAGTCTGCTTCCCCGCACAAGGGTAGCCACCAAGCCAACGGCATCACCGAGCAGCTGCTGACGGGCGACATTGCCGCCCGTGTGGAAGCGGCGGCGAAGGCCGCCAACCCTGGGGCGACCATAGTCCGCGTCGAAACCGATGCGGAGGGGGCTGCCTACGAGGCACATATCCGGAAGGCCGACGGGACATCGGCGACAGTGAAATTGGATGCCTCGTTCACCGTCACCGTCACCGAAGCGGGCAAGAGACGCTAAAGGCAGCGGGAACGCCCTGCGGACAGCGGAATTGTAAGGCTGGCAGCCCCGTTGGGAGACCGGGGCCCATCGTGAACCGAAACATCGTTCACCCCTATTTCCGCAGGTCCAAATCAGTCCATAATGGCCACATAAGCTTCGGGGACCCCTCGCGCTGGTGATGGGTGGCGCGGCGATGAAGAGTTCCAGGTGGCTGCCCCGGCTCGGCGCAAGGGGTGGTCACGGGCTCCGGACAAGACTTCCGGGGACCCAAACCGGGGGAGCAACGCCATCGCTGCGATCATCAACGCACTGAAGGGAATCATCATGCTCAAGGATTCAAACATCATCGCTGTCCTCCCCGCGAAGGACATCAACAGGGCGAAGGAGTTCTACCGGGACAAGATGGGAATGGAACCCTCCGATTCCATGGAGGAGGGCACGGTGAAGTATAGCTGCGGCCAAGGAACGGGCTTCCTCGTCTACCAGACAGAGAATGCAGGGACAGCCAAGAACACCCAGATGGGCTGGGAAACGGACAATCTCGAACAAGAAATGGAAGAACTGCGCGGCCGCGGCGTCGTCTTTGAAGATTACGATTTCCCCGGCCTGAAGACGGAGAACGGCGTCGCTACCGCTGACTGGGGGAAGTCTGCCTGGTTCCTGGACAGCGAGGGCAATATCCTCAACATCTCCCAGCGCGTCTAAGTCGGAGTCTGGCACCGGCACGCCGCGATGCATCGACGACGCCGTCAGTGAAGCCGACGGGGACCGGCTCCGGCCTTCAAAGCCGGAGCCGGTTTCAGCTGGCTACGAGAGATTAGAACGCGGGACCTGGAAATCGGTGCGCATCAGCCCTCGAACTTTTATGCCGTGGGCAGCTTCAGCCCGTGCTCTTTCGCTGGAGAGGGCAACGAGCACGGTCAGAGCGGCAGGGTACGCAGCAGCGGCTACCCGCACGCTAATTCGTGCCTACTTCCCCACCCCGTAGGTGTCGGTAGTGCAGCTCGTAGCTGTCAAACACATCCGTAGAGGTCGTTCCTGAATGGCCGAACTTGCCGCGAAGGACGTCCGCGAGTGAGTCCAGGGCCGCGTGGAGCATCCGTCCGGCGAACTGGAGTTCAGAGTTCTCGCTGCGCTGGGCCTGGGATGCCAAATTCTGGGCGTAGGCGACTGTGGCCGGCAAAGAGCCGCGCTGCTCGACTTCGCGGAAGTAATAGGTCTCGTGGAACGCAAGCAGATCTATGCTCACCAACGCCACGTTCCCAGCCATTGACTCCAGCAGCCCGGCAGCATGCCGGGGATCGGGGGACAGTACACCTGCAGGACCCGCGGCCTCCCTGAACAGGTTCAGCTCGTGGGCAAGGGCCCGGCGGCGGTTCAGGGCCGGGTACATCTGCAGAATCCAGGTCACCGTTGCCGTCAGCAACCCGAAACCGGTGACGGCCTCGAGGGCCACAACCAGCCTCAGTAGCGGATACGCCGGCACGATCTCGCCGAACCCCGCCGTGGAAAGCGTGACCAGGGAGATGTAGAGCGCCTCGGCGAAGTCGCCCTCCCGCGGCACCCCGACTCCATGAATAAAGCCCGCCTGCAGATGGGGCAGGTACAGCAGGGCCCAGCCGATGGCCGCGAGGGCCGCCCAGGTGCCAATGACAGCGGCCATGGCCAGGGGGCTGCGATGAAGGAGCCCCGGCCCCGCAGTTTTCTCGATACCAGCCAGAATCCACGCATGATCGCCCGGCCCACGGGACCTGAACCGTGGGGATAAAGCAGCGTACGGAAGACGTCGACGAGCATCAGGAGAACCAGCCCGGCGCCCAAAACCGTCCAGAGCGTGTCCTCAAAGTCCATGTCTCATCTTAGGGGCGTCACCCTGGGCCCAGTGACAAACAGAGGAACCCCGCAGTGCCGGGCACTGCGGGGTTCCTCGCTGGTTGGATCCAGGTTACTCGGAACCGGGTTTCTGTTCCCGATCCCGGAGGTTCTTCTTGATCTCGTCGAACTTCTCCTTGATGACCCGTTCCGCGTCGGCGAGGGTTTTGCCGGCGGTGCTGAGGGGATCCATCTGGAGATAGACGTTCTGACTTACAGGGAGGTCGTACTCGTCCTTCAGATGAGTGCCGCCGCCCACGCCCTGAAGAGACAGGTAAACCATGGCGTCGGTCCGGGCAACGCCGGAGATTGTTCCGAAGACAACGGTGAAATCGTTCGCCTGAAAGCTCACTGTCTGACCGATGTGGCTGCGGTCCAGGTCACCGGCTGCTACCGGCTTCTCGGACTGACTTCCGCTGTAGCTCATGAACTTCTCCTAAAAGTCGAGGGTCACGTACTAGTGCAGTCTATCTACGGTGCCCGTGGAGCTCCGGCGGTGCCGCCACCGGCGAGCAAGCCGCGGCAGGGGGTCAGTACCCGCTCGGAGCGCCAACCGCGGGGCGCGCATCCTCACCAGCAAGCACACTGTCCGAGGGACCGGCCACATGATCGCCAGGATCAGAACCGGCGCCAGCGTGAGGCCGACGTCGGGAAACTGGCGGACGATGGATTGATGTCGAACCGGGCGGGGGCGAAGATGAGGCAGAGCCAAATCGCAAACCCATCGAGGGCGAGGGCCGCGTCGGCCCAGGCCAGGGGAACCCGCAGCTTTCGGGCAGGGACACTTCGCTGCAATAGGAACCGGAGCGAGAGTATCAGGCTCAGCAGCTGCGCCAGCAGCAGCCCGAGCGCGACCGCGCAGCTTGAGCGCTGAAGCCAGTCCTCGTGTACCGGCGGGGGGCCGTGGAGAGTCGGCATGAGGTTGGTGTCGATCGCTTTCAGCAGTGACTGGGCAGCGGCGTCATTGCCGTTGATGGCCAGCGCGACGCCAAAGCGGCGGACGGAACCACCGCCAGGTAGGTGTGGCTATTTGCCCCGTTCCCCCGGTGCTCCAGGAGCAGAGGCAACGTCTCAGCTGGGGCGGGCGGTGCTGCGGGATTGGCGGACTCCACCGGCGGCCGGGCGAACCAGCCCATGGCGTAGCGCTGGGATTCGCTCGCCTGTACTCGTGGCTCAGGGAGCAGGGGGTGGTGAGCTTTTCGCCGGCCAGTTCGCAGCGCCCGGTCCGTCGAACAATGCGCTAGTGCTGCTCTGGGGCACCACGACGTGGACGGCGTTGCGCTGGACGGTGAAGTCGGCGGGCGTGGTGGTCGCGATCTCGCCGTCGAGGTTCACCGGCAGCGGCTGGTCGGTGACCAGTCGGACACGTCTGGTGGTCAGGTGGTAGACCCGGTCGTGTTCGATGAAGCTTCCGTCCTTGAGCAACCGTGCGATACTCACATGCTCCCGGAGCGGGCCGGCCAGAATTGCGTAGATGTCAAGGATGTGGTCATCGATCCCTGCGGTGGGGGAGACCGTGTTGCCGCCGCCGTAATGTCGGCCGTTGCCGACCGCCACCTGAAGCAGATCCTCGAGCACCAGCGGCTGGTGGTCGCCCTCCGGGAACTCGAGGCGGGCCCGAAACGGCTTGTGTCGGGCATAAGCCCGAAGCGTGGCGATGCTGTAGGCCAATGGCCCGATGTACCGCTTCAAGCGGGGGCTGAGCGCTTCGGTAACCGCCACCGAGAGGCCCACGGATGCGACGTTGAGGAACGGCTCACCGTTGGCCCGGCCGAGGTCGATGTCCACCACCTTGCCTTCGGCGACGGTGGCGCACGCCTCGGCCAGATTGTTCGGTATCTCCAGCGTGCGGGCGAAGTCGTTGGCGGTGCCCAGTGGAAGAACGCCGAGCATAACGTTGCTGCCGGCAATCCGGCCGGCGGCGTAGGAGACAGTCCCGTCGCCGCCGCCGACAACCATTAGGTCGTGCCCGTTCGCAAGCACCCGATCAAGCGTCCCGGCCAGGTCTGCCCCGGACAGCACGCGGTGCACGGCGGAGATTGGTACGCCTGCCTTTCGCATCGCGTCCACGGCAAGTTCGTGGGCCGCCCCTCGGCGTGATCCGGCGTTGATCACAACGGCGGCAGAGCGTGCGTCCCGGGCAGCCTTCATGCGGAACATGGTAGGCCGCGGACCTGTGAATTCCGTTAGCCGGCCACCGCCGCCTTCGCCGCCCGCGAGGCCTCCATCCATTCGCTCAGCCACGGGGCCCGGACGCTGGCGGTGATCCGGCAGTCGGCCACAAAGGTTCCCTTGGCGCCGGCATTGATCCAGTCCTGCAACGCGGAAAGGTCGGACAAGGAGCGGATGATCGCGGACTCGGCACCCAAAGCGCGGGCGACGCCGCTGAAGTCCACCTCAGGGATCAGCATGGGCTTTTCGGTCAGGCCCTGGGAGCCGTACTGGTGGATTTCGGCGCCGTAGGCGGCGTCGTTGTAGATCACCACGACGGCGCTGGTTGCCGCGCCGATGAGCGATTCGAGGTCGGACAGGCCCATCAGGAAACCGCCGTCGCCGGAGGCCAGCACCAGGGTGCGGCCGTCCTCCACGGCGCGGGCTGCCCCGACGGCGCTGGCGAGGCCCAGCCCGATGGTCTGGTACGCGGTCCCCACCATCACCAGGTCCTGGGGCCGCGGGATGTTCCAGTACATCGGTGCCCAGCCGAGGAAGTGCCCGCCGTCCTGGACCACCGTGCGCCGCGCCGGCAGCACGGCGTCCAACGCGGTGGCCAGGGAACGCGGGTCCAGCCGGCCGTCCGCGGTCTCCTCGGAGCCCGGGTGGTGGGCCGGTCCTTCGGCCAGCCGTTTCCGGGCTTCCGCGCGCCACGCTCCGCCACGGCCGGCGTCCGGCGAGGCCGCGCCCTCCAGCATCCGCAGGAGGTGTCCGGCCGCAGACTTCGCGTCCGCGCTGACGAACGTATCCACCCGCGGGTGCGTCGGCTGCAGGGCGGTGTCGATCTGGACGACGGTGCTGTCCGGGCCGAGCAGATGCCCGAACCGCATGGTGAAGGCGCTCAGGCTTGCCCCGGCCACGAGGACCACATCGGCCTCACCCATGAGCCCGGCTGCGGTGTCCGTGCCGAAGCCGCCCGCCACGCCGAGGTATCCCTCGCCTTCGAGGAGGTTGAGCGCCAGGGCGGTTCCGGCGGTCACGGCGCCGAGGCGGTCGGCGAGCTCCCGCAGCTCCGGGCCGGCTCCGGCAAGGTGCGCGCCGCGGCCAGCGAGGATCAGGGGCCGCTTCGCCCCGGCGAGCAGGCGGGCTACCTGCCCAAGGCCGGCGTCGACGTCGTCCGTCACCATTCGTGCCGGTGCCGCCGGAAGTTCCTCGTCCGCAGCCTCGAGGGCCGCGAGGTCGTAGGGGATGGCAATCACGACGGCGGTGCGCTTGGTGAGTGCGTACTCCACCGCCTGCCGGGTGATGGAACCCGCGGCGTCGCGGGTGACGGTGAACGTGGCGGCGCCGAGGCCTGCGGCGATGGCCGCCTGGTCCACGTCCCAGGGCCGGGCGCCGGTGGTGGGGGCGTCCCCGGTGACCAGCACGACGGGGATCTGCGCCTGGACCGCCTCGGCGAGGGCGGTCAGTGCATTGGTGTAGCCGGGGCCATAGGTGGTGGTGCCCGCGGCGAGACGTCCCGACGTCCTGTAGTAGGCGTCGGCCGCGGCGATGGCGGCGCCTTCATGGCGGACGGCGGAGAAGCGGAGGCCCAGCTTTTCCGCGGCGTCCAGGAAGTAGACGTTTCCGTTGCCCATGACGCCGAAGACATCGCTGAGATGGCTGCTGAGAATCTGCGCCACGCGGCCGGACACGGTGAGAGTAGTCATGCAGAAATCTTGTGCGCTGGTTCTCAGATAGGCAAGGGAGTCATGTTTGGCTAGAAGATTTGGCAGTCACAAGAGGCCTGATTGAAAATATGACCAATTGTGGCCTGCGTCACCCGCACTTAGCCTGCGGTGTGGGGCCCCTGCTGCTCGGAGAGCCGGCTCAGCAGGCCGTCGTAGCGGGGCGGCATGAGTTCCAGCACGGAGATGGCCGTGCTGGTCCGTTGAATCCCCTCGATTTCCAGGATCTGGTTGGTGATGCGATAAAGATCCGCCGTGCCGCGTGCCACCACCTTGGCCATGAGGTCCGCGTCTCCGGTGGTGGCGTGCACCTCGATGACCTCCGGGATCGCGGCGAGCCCGTCCTCCACCGCACCTGTCCGGGTCTGGCTGATGGACAGGGAGAGGAAGGCCATCAGGCCATAGCCGAGTGCGGCGGGATCCAGCCGCCGGCTGAAGGAGCGGAGGGCCCCGCTGCGCTCGAGCCGTGCCAGCCGGGCGTGGACCGTGTTCCGCGCGACGCCGAGTGTCCGGGAGAGTGCCAGGGCGCTGGCCTCCGGATCCTTGTCCAGGGCCAGGATGATCCTGCCGTCGAGTGAATCCAGGGTGCGGGGGTGCGGGGTGGTCACATTTTCACCAGAGACAGTAGAAGTTGAGCAGAAGTCCCAATGGGTTGAGCGTACCTTGCATTGTGGGCGGAGTCACACCCATGATCAGTCCTCATGACCCGTGATCAGCTCCTCACCGCACCGGACGCAACACTCCCCGCCCTGCGTGGCGCTGTGTCCGGCCTCCCGCCCTACGTCCCGGGCCGGCGCAGCGCCGGCCTGGACATTGCCGCCCTTGCCAGCAACGAAAGCCACTACGAGCCGCTGCCCGCTGCCGCCGCCGCGGTGGCCGCAGCGGCCGGTACCATGAACCGCTACCCCGACAGTTCCGCCGTCGAACTCCGTGAACGGATCGCCAGCCACTTCGGCGTCACCGCCGGAGAGGTCGCGGTGGGACCCGGCAGCGTGGGCGTCCTCCAGCAGATCATCACCGGCCTGTGCGATGCCGGGGATGAAGTGATCTTCGCCTGGCGCTCCTTCGAGGCGTACCCCCTCCTGGTGGAGCTGGCCGGCGCCCGGCCGGTCCGCGTTCCGCTGGACACCTTTGAAGGCCACGACCTCGATGCCATGGCCGCAGCCGTCACCGCCCGCACGAAGGTGATCCTGCTCTGCACCCCCAACAACCCGACCGGCGTGCCAATCAGCCACGAGCGCATCGAGGCTTTCCTGCGCTCTGTCCGTTCCGACATCCTCGTGGTGATCGACGAGGCCTACGTGGAGTACGCCGAAGCGGGCAGCGGCCCCGATTCCCTGGCGCTTTACCGCCGGTACCCCAACGTCTGTATCCTGCGCACCTTCTCCAAGGCCTACGGCCTCGCCGGCCTGCGCGTGGGCTACGCCGTGGCGGCGCCGGCCATCGCTGAGGGGCTGCGCCGGACCGCCCTTCCCTTCGCCGTGAGCGCGCTGGCCCAGAAGGCCGCCGTCGCGTCGCTGGACGCCGGCGCGGAGATGGAAACCCGGGTGGCCGCAGTCAAGCAGGAGCGCGCCCGGATGGCCGCGCAGCTCGAAGCCCAGGGCTGGAAGCTGCCGCCGAGCCAGGGAAACTTCCTGTGGATCCGTGCGGATGAGAGCCGCCAGGCAAGGCTCGTGGATGCGTTTGACCGCGCGGGCATCATGGTCCGGGCCTACCCGGGTGACGGGGTGCGGATCAGCGTTGCCGGCCCCGCCGCCAACAACCGCGTGCTCCGGGTTTTGGAAGCCCACGCAGCCTAGGAACTTTCTGACCCTTATCAATCCGTTCCACAACCAGAGGACTCTCCATGGAACAACAGACAAAGACGTCTGGCCGCCCGCTCGGCGCCACACTCAAACCCCGCCAGCTCACCATGATGGGCCTGGGAAGCGCCATCGGTGCGGGCCTCTTCATCGGCTCCGGGGCCGGCATCCAGGCCGCCGGCCCGGCCGTGCTGATCTCCTACCTCGTGGCCGGCACCCTCATCATCCTGGTGATGTGGGCCCTCGGCGAGATGGCCGCCGCCAACCCGGACAGCGGAGCCTTCTCCGTCTATACCGCCAAGGCCTACGGGCCGGTGGCCGGTGCCACGGTGGGCTGGCTCTGGTGGCTGCAGCTCGTGGTGGTCATCGCCGCCGAAGCGCTCGGCGCGGCAGGCCTGCTGGCCACCATCTTCCCGGCCCTGCCGGTGTGGCTGATGGCCTTCGTGTTCATCGTGCTGCTCACCGCCGTGAACCTCACCAGTGTGAAGAACTTCGGCGAGTTCGAGTTCTGGTTCGCCCTGCTCAAGGTGGCAGCAATCCTCGGGTTCCTGCTGGTGGGCGCAGCCCTGCTCTTCGGCTGGCTTCCGGGCGTGCAGTCGCCGGGCCTGTCCAACTTCACCGGTGCCGGATTCGCACCCAGCGGTTTCGCCGGGATTGCCACGGCACTGTTCGTGGTGGCCTTCGCGTTCGGCGGCACCGAGATTGTCTCCGTGGCGGCAGCTGAGACCGCCGAGCCGGCCCGCAGCGTGAAGAAAGCGGTCCGTACGGTGCTGTGGCGCATCCTGGTGTTCTACATCGGTTCCATCTTCATTATTGCGGCCGTGGTTCCCGTGGGTTCGGCGGGGCTGAAGAGCCCGTTCGCGGCGGTACTGGACGCCGCCGGCATGCCCGGCGCAGCCACCGCCATCACCCTGGTGGCCGTGGTGGCACTGCTCTCCGCGCTCAACGCCAACCTTTACGGCGCCTCCCGGATGGCGTTCTCCCTCGCCGAGCGCGGCGACGCGCCGCGCCTGCTCGCATCGGTGTCCAAGGCGCGGGTCCCGGTTATCGCAGTCCTCGCCAGCGTCGCCTTCGGCGTTGTCACGGTCGGGCTGGAGCTGGCGTTCCCCGAGAAGGTCCTTCCCGTCCTGCTCAACATTGTGGGCTCGACCTGCCTGCTGGTGTGGACGTCCGCGCTCCTGGCCCAGCTCGCGCTGCGGCTCCGCGCCGACCGCGAGGGGACGGAGCTTCCCCTGCGGATGCCCGGCTTCCCGTGGCTGACGGGCTTTGGCCTGCTCATCCTCGCGGCGATCTTCACGGTGGGCTTCATCGGCGAGGACTCACGCCCCCAGCTGCTGAGCACCTTCTCGCTTGTGGCGCTGCTGGCGGTGGCGAACTGGCTGCACCAGCGGAGGAAGGTTGGGGTTTCTGTTGACGCTTCAGAGGGTCACAAGCAGCCGGCGCTCGTCGACTAGTTCACTCGCCTGAACCGACTCGCGGCTTCGGGGCACTGAAGGGCGCGTCCGGTCTTGCCGGGCGCGTCCTTGCAGTCTCTGCCCCGCTGGCCATCATGGCGACCAGCTCGGCAGTTGCACGAGTCAGTCCGACCTGGGCGCCAGCCCATGCTCCACCGCACCCGAGACGAGCCCTTCATTTGAAGGACGCCACGCCAAAAAGCTGATGAGCCGGTTTTCTAAGCCGCGACGTCGGCCATGGCCAGCGGACCCGTGCCGGCACGGCGGCCAGCGGGCCATCCGCCGAGGAGCCGATGGTCCGCCCACTTCCCGTTGTGATATCATTTATGGGCGTTCTGAGCGCTGAGAGCAGCTACAAGTGATAGCGCAACGGGGTTCGTGGACTGGACTTCGTGTGGCTGGTCAGCTCAGTCCCGCAGTACCCACGCGGCGTTGTTCGGCTGGAGCCAGCCGTCCTCCACCAACGGGACAGCGCTGAGCACGACGGATCCGGCCGGCAGCTGCACCGGTCCGGTGCCCATGGCGACGGCGACGAAGAAGTCGGCGCTGCGTTCGCAGACCAGCAGGTTGCCGGGCTCAACGCGCCAGGTGCCGCCGTCGTTCGGGCCGAAGACGTCGGTCGTCCACAGCTTCCGGCGCAGCTCCAGCGCTCGAGTGACCAGCGCCAGCTGGGACTCCGGGTCCTGCTGCTGGAGCTCGATCGCGTGGGTGCCCCAGTCCGCGGGCTGCGGAAGCCAGGGTTCCGCAGCCGGCTCCGTCAGGGAGAAGCCGTGGTTCAGCGCCGCGTCCGCGGTCCACGGCAGCGGCACCCGGGCGCCGTCGCGGCAGACGCCGCCGCGGGCCCACATCGGGTCCACCCGGGCCGCGAGCGGGACGTCGACCTCGGGCAGCCCGAGCTCCTGCCCTTGGTACAAATAAGCCGGGCCGGGCAACCCCAGCAGCGCCACCAGCGCGGCCCGGGCGCGCAGGACGCCGATCTCGCCGCCGCCGAAGCGGGTCACGGACCGGACGATGTCGTGGTTCTCCAGCGCCCACGTCGGGGTCGCGCCGTGCAGCCGGCGGGCGGCTTCGAGCTCGTTCCCGGCCGCGGCCCAGGCCACCGGATCCCAGCCGAGCTTCACGAACGCGAAGGCGAAGGCCTGCTGCATTTCATCGGCGCGGGTGTAGCGTGCGGCGCGGGCCGGTTCCAGGTTGACCTCGCCCACGAGCAGCCTGTGCGGCGCGTACTTCTCGGCCAGGGTGCGCCAGCGGCGGTACACCTCGTGGACTTCCTCCTGGTCCGAGACCTGCGGGTTGGACTGCAGCCCGTCCACCACCCCGCCGGTGGAGGGTGAGTCCGGCAGGCCCTCGGCCTTGAACAGCGCATGGGCGACGTCGATCCGGAGCCCGTCCACGCCCTTGTCGAACCAGAAGCGCAGCACGCCGTCGTAGTAGTCGCCGACGGCGGGGTTCCGCCAGTTCCAGTCCGGCTGCCCGGCCGAGAACAGGTGCAGGTACCAGTCCGTGTCGGTCGCCGAGCCGGGGGTGGCGCGTCTCCAGGCGCGGCCGCCGAAGACGCTCTGCCAGTTGTTCGGCGGCGTTTTGGCATCGAGGCCTTCGACAAAGTGGAACATGTCCCGTTCCGGCGACCCCGGGGCGGCCGCGAGGGCCGCTTGGAACAGCGGGTGCTCCGAGGAGCAGTGGTTGGGGACGACGTCGAGCAGGATGCGCAAGCCCAGCGAGTGTGCCAGTTCCAGCAACGTATCGAACTGCTCCATGGTGCCGAACAGCGGGTCCACGCCGCAGTAGTCAGACACGTCGTAGCCCTGGTCCAGCTGCGGGGAGGGCTGGAACGGGGTCATCCAGATGCCGTCGACGCCGAGGGAGGCGATGTACGGCAGCCGGGCAATCAGCCCGGCGAGGTCGCCCACGCCGTCGCCGTCGCCGTCGGCGAAGGAGCGCGGATAGACCTGGTAGATCACGGCGGACTGCCACCACTCATTGGCAGGCTCCGGAGCCGTCGATTCAAGAGGGCTCATTTGCTGGCGCCGGCGGTGAGGCCTTCGACGATCCGGCGCTGGAAGATCAGCACCTTGATCACGAGCGGGACGGTTACGATCACACCGGCAGCCATCTGCTCGCCAAAGGGCGCCTGGAATTCGGTGGCGCCGGTGAACTTAGAGATCGCCACAGTGGCGGTCTGGATCTTCGGATCGTTGATCATCGACAGCGCGATGATGAACTCATTCCAGCTGTGGATGAACGTCAGGATCGCGGTGGTGAAGACACCCGGCGCTGCGAGCGGCAGCAGCACCCGGCGGAACGCCTGCCACTTGGTGCAGCCGTCGATCATCGCGGCCTCTTCGAGGTCGAACGGCAGCGCCTTCATGAAGGTGGTGAGGTTCCAGACCGCCAGCGGAATCGCGAAGGACAGGTTCGGCACGATCATCGCCTGATAGGTGTTGATCCAGCCGATGTCCGTGAAGAGGTGCAGCAGAGGCACTACAACGGAGATGCCGGGGAACATCGAGGTAGCGATGATGACGCCGAGGATCAGGGACTTGAAGCGGAAGTTCAGCCGGGAGATGGCGTAGGCGGCGAACACGCCCAGGACCAGCGCGAACGTGGTGGTGGTGCCGGCAACGATCAGCGAGTTGAGCAGCGCCTGGCCGAACATCGTGGAGCCGTCGAACACCTTGGCGTAGTTTTCCAGCGAGAACGGGGCCAGGCAGTAGGCGAAGATCAGGGCCAGCCCGGCGTAGACGCTGTAGGAACGCCAGGTGCGCTTGGCTTTGGGCCGGTTCGACGGCGGGGCGTCGGCGGTGCCGTTCGAGGAGACGGCGGCGGCGCCGGAGTCGGCCGCGGCGTTGCGGAGGTCGGAGATAGTCATCGGGTGGCCTCGGCCTTCTTCTGGTCAGCGGTCGCCTGTGTCTGGTTTGCCGCGATGCGGTTCTTCCGGGCGGGCTTCTTCGACAGCAGCTTCAGTTCCTTGGCGCCGGTGACGTCGGCGCCGAGCACCTTCACGAACACGATCGCGACGACGGCGACGTACAGGAAGAGCATGACGGCGAACGCGGAGGCGGCGCCGTAGCGCAGCTGGTTGGACTCGTCCCAGGCCAGCATCGAGAGGGTTTCCACGGATTCCTTGCCGGGGCCGATCAGCACGAAGGGCAGGTCGAACATGCGCAGCGCGTCGAGCATGCGGAACAGCACGGCCACCAGCAGGGTGGGCTTGACCAGCGGGAGGGTGATGGAGCCGAGCTGGCGCCACCAGCCGGCGCCGTCGATCCGGGCGGCCTCGTACACTTCGCCGGGGATGACCTGCATGCCGGCGAGGACCAGCAGGCCGATGACCGGGGCGGTCTTCCAGACCTCGGCGATGATGACGGCGAGCTTGGAGGCGTTGCCCTCGGCGGTCCAGAGGATTTCGCTGCCGAGCAGGGTGTTGGCGATGCCGTCGGACTGGAAGATCCAGCGCCACAGCAGGCCGGACACGGCGGTGGGCACGGCCCATGGCACCAGAATGCTGGCGCGCAGGAAGGACCGGCCGCGGAACGCGCGGTTCATGGCCAGGGCCAGGCAGAGGCCCAGGACGGTCTCGAAGAAGACCGTGGTGACGGTGAAGAAGGTGGTGTTGGCGAACGCGTTCAGGAAGCGCCGGCCGGATTCGCCGACGAACAGGTCGGCGTAGTTGGCCAGGCCCACGAAGGATTCCACGTCGGAGACGAAGCCGTCCGCGTCCAGGCCGGATTCGGCGCGGAAGAGGGACTGGTGCACCGCGGAGAGCAGCGGGTACACGATCACCAGGGCCAGCACAAAGATGGTGGGGGAGAGCAGCATCGCGGCCATGCGGCCTTCGCCGGGGGAGCGTTTGCCGCATCTGCGCAGGCTGCCTGCTTGGGGCGTGCTGGTCTGCGCGCCGGCGGGCGGGGCGGTCGTCGTCGTCATGCTGGGTACCTAACTGGAGTTGCAGCGTGTCTTGCCCCCCCGGAGGAACCCGCCCGCCAAACAGGGGGTTTTATTTTTTGTAATGGGGTGTACCGATCTGGGTTGGAGGTGTATCTGCCCGGCGGAAACACCCCCCCCCCCCAGGCGGGTGGTCTGAACTGCTGGGGAATTCCTGGAACTACTTGGACAGCTCGGTGAGCTTGGTCTGCATGTCGTTCAGGGCCGTGTCCGTGTCCTTCTTGCCGGTGATGGCCGCGTAGGCCTCTTCCTGGATCGCCTTGGTGATGGCGCCGTACTGGACCACCTTGGGGCGGGGCTGGGCGTTGTTCAGCGACTTCAGCAGGGTGGGGAAGAACGGGCGCTTGGCGACGACGGCGGGGTCCTCGAAGAGGGCGCCGTAGACCGGGGCGCGGGAGGACAGGGCGAGGCGCTTCTGCGCCTGCTCCTGGCTGGTGAAGAACTTGACGAATTCCAGCGCGCTGGCCTTGTTCGGGGTGAACGGGGAGATCGCCAGGCTGCGGCCGCCCAGGGTGGAGACGCCGGGGCCGTCGGTGCCCGGGATGGAGGTGATGTCGAACTTGCCGTTGACTTTGCTGGAGCCGTCGGTGGCGGTCAGGGACGCGTAGACGAAGGGCCAGTTGCGCAGGAAGACCACTTTGCTGTCCTGGAACGCGCGGCGGCCCTGCTCTTCAAGGTAGGTGATGGCGTCGGACGGGAACATGCCGTCCTTGAAGCCGTCCACCAGCAGGTTCAGGCCCTTCTTGGCCTCGGCGGTGTTGACCGTGGGCTTGCCGTCGGCGTCGACGATGTGGCCGCCGGCGGAAGCGACGGCTTCGGAGAAGTTGACCGTCAGGGCCTCGTTCTTGTCGAACTGGCCGGCTTAGCAGGACATGCCCGCGGCCTCCGGGAGGGCCAGGATCGCCTTGCAGGCGGTCTTCATTTCGTCCCAGGTCTTGGGCGCGGCGGCGATGCCGGCTGCATTGAGCAGGTCCGAGCGGAAGTAGAGCAGTGCGCCGTCGGTGTAGTACGGGGCGCCGACCAGGGAATCACGGTAGGTGGCGGCGTTGACCGTGGCGGGGATCATCTTGTCCGTGGGGACGGCGTCCGCGGGCAGCGGCATGATCCACTTGTTGGCCGCGAACTCGGAGGTCCAGACGACGTCCAGGTTCAGCACGCTGAAGGTGCCCGACTTGATCTGGGCGTTCTGGATGAGCTGCTGGCGCTGCTGGTCCGCGGAGTCCGGCAGTTCGATGAACGTGACCTTCTCCTCCGGGTGGGCGGCGTTCCACTCTTCGATGCTCTTGTTCGCCGCACCGGAGGCATCGCGGTTGGAGACGTAGTTGATGGGGCCCTTGCCCTCGAAGGACGCGGCGGTGGCCTTCGGGGTGCTCTTCGCTTCCGTGGCGGTACCGCCGCAGCCGGTGAGGGCGACGGCGGCGACGGTCAGGGATGCGGTGGTGGCGAGAAGAGTCTGCCAGGTGCGGCGGCGCTGCCTCATGTATTGCTCCTTGTTATGTGTGGTGGTGCGAGTGGTTTGGTGCATGCGGAACTGCGGCGGCTGCCTGGTTTGTGGCACGCGGGAGTGCCGGCCGCCGCCGGTGGTTTGTGGGGTTTAGCCGGTGGGTTCTGGGGTTCCGGGCGGGGCTAGTTGGTTGGGCGGCGCTGGACTGGGCGGCGCGGTGGAACCGCGCTCGATCAGCCGGTGCGGCATGATCTTCGGCCCCAGGCCGCGGGAGCGGAGCAGCTTTTTCACGGCCATCCGCCCCATTTCCTCGAGCGGCTGGGCCATGGTGCTCAACGGCGGGTTCACGTGCAGGGAGGTGGAGGTGCCATCGAAGCCCAGGACGGAGACGTCTTCCGGCACCCGGAGCCCGCGCCGCTGCAGTTCATTGACGACGGCGGCGCCCATCTCGTCGCTCATCGCGAAGATCGCGGTGAGGCCGGGTTCCTGCTGCAGCAGGTCGTCGACGCCGGGAGCCCCGCTTTCGTAGAAGAAGCTTCCGGTCGCGGTGACCGGGGTGCAGCCGGCTTCGGTCATGGCGCGGAGGTAGCCGCGCTGGCGCGGCTGGGCAACGTGGACCGACGCCGGGTCCCCGGTCAGGGGCCGATGCGGCGGTGTCCGAGCCGCAGCAGGTGACGGGTCGCGTCGTAGGCGGACTTGGCACCGGTGCGGCCGAGCATCACGGCGTAGCCGCGTTCCTGGGCCTCTTCCTCCACGCCCTGCATAACCTGGGAGGCCAGAGCGTCGGAGACCATGGGGGCGAGCAGCCCGATCACGGAGGTTTGCCGGGTCTTGAGACCGCGGGCGAGGTAGTCCGTTTCGTAGCTGAGACTTTTGACCGCAGTTTCGACGCGGACTCTGGTCTCGTCGGAGTAGCCGACGAGACCGTTAACAACCCGAGAAACGGTGGCCGGGGAGACGCCGGCGTGCTTGGCGACATCGCGGATGGTGACCAATGTTCCTCCTCCCCGAGGTTGTCTCTAGTGTCTTCTATCCGCGTTACGTAATCGGTCTCGGAAAACGGTTTACGTAAACGGTTTCGTTGGGTGCAGGTTCAACAGTAAGGGGTGGGTGGAGGATCGCGTTGCGTTTCGTAAACGAGGTCGCGCCAGCACGACGACGGGACCCTGGGCGGGTGCCACAGTTGCCGCTGAGGCGGGCTCGGAGTCTTGGTCCCCTCAGAATGCTGACGGCCGGGCCGCGAGGTTGTCAGATCGTTGTAAAGGAGGGTTGTAGCAGGCGGGTGATTGGAAAGTATTGGGGCTATGACCTAACCCTGAGACTGTCGCCTGGCGTAGTCACGGAATGGGGAGCACGATGCTATAGCCTGGCAGCATGATTATGGGGGAGACCGGAAAACCGTGGACTGACCACGAAGTTAGCGTCACAGTGTCTAAGTATTTCGATCTCCTTGTGATGGACGTGCAAGGGCAGAAATACGTCAAGGCCAATGTATATCGCGAACTTTCCGGACAATTCCGTTCGCGGAGCTTGAAATCAATATCATTCAAAATGAGTAACATCAGCGCAGTGCTGGTGGGTCTCGGCTACCCACACCTGCGTGGCCTGTCACCCTTGGCAAATTATCAACACAGTCTGGTAGAGGCCGTTCTTAGCGAGCTAGGTGTACTCAGCCAGCAGGTTGGTTACATCTGCTGATGGGTGGTCGTCCTCCGAGGGCGCTGTGGTTGCGGCGGTGGTTGTAGAAGTCTAGCCAGCCCGTGAGGGCCTGTGTGCGGTGGTCGCTGGAGTCATAGGCGTTCTTGTAGGCCCAGCCTTCCTGGAGGGTGCGGTTGAACCGTTCGGCCTTGCCGTTCTGCCACGGGCTGCGCGGTTTGGTGCGCCGGTGTTTGGCGCCGAGATTCGCGATGGCCTTGGCGAAGTCGGCGGACCGGATGTAGGCCAGGGCGTTGTCGGTCATGACTTCGCGAACGGGTGCCCCGTTCGCGGCCATGAACGCCGCGGCGTTGGTCAGGAACGCCGCGCAGGTCGGGCCTTTCTCATCGGGGAGGACCTCGACATAGGCCAGGCGGGGGTGGTCATCGACGGCGACGTGGACGTAGTCGTATCCGATGCCGCGGCCTCTGACGGCTTCGCTGCGGCCGTGGACCCGCCAGCCGCCGCCGTTCGCTATGCCGCCGAGTTTCTTGACGTCGATATGCAGCAGCTCTCCGGCGGTGTCGCGTTCGTAGCGGTGGTTGGTGGCGCGGCCGGCGCGGATGCGTTCGCCGCTGATCGGGTCCAGTTCCCACAACCGGGGCAGCCCGGCCCTGGCGATGATCCGCGAGACGGTGCGGGCCGGGACCTTGCAGCGTTCGGCCAGCTCGACCGGGCCTTCGCGGTGCTTCTTACGCGCCGCGAGCACGTCCTCCATTTTCGCCTGGGGGGTGGCATGCGGGCACGAATGTGGGCGTGAGGATCGGTCCTCCATCCCGGCCCAGCCGTGTTCGACATAGCGCTTGAGCCACCGGTGGGCGCATGCGCGGGAAACACCCATTTCCTTCGCCACATGGGCCACGGGACGGCCGTCCAGAACACGCTGGACAAGGATGCTTCTACCGGCAGGAGTCAGACGGGCATTACGGTGGACCATGAAGACCTCTTAGTCGTTAGGTGTGTGTGGTAACCACCAACCTAAGAGGTCTTCACCCTTTCAACATGTAACCAACGTCCTGGCCGAGTACAGCTAGGACGTAGAAAATACCTGGATCAAATATTGGAGTCTAGGCTCACAGATGATGCGCCGTTAGGGCCGATTGACATCACACGGGAGGCTGACGCGCCGCCCGAGGTGATTACGGACCTTCTGCATGGCCGGGGAATGGCACGGCCCTTTAGGCGAGACTATCTCCAACTGGAAGCAGCCAACCGAGCGCTAGGCTTGGCGGGCGAGTTAGTCGTGGCAAGGCGGGAGCAGTCCTTTCTTTATAGCATCGGCCGAACGAAACTTGCAGACCGCGTTGAGCACGTGGCGCAAACGAAAGGGGATGGCCTCGGCTATGACGTACTTTCTTTTGACCATTCAGGCCGCGAAAAGTGGATCGAGGTCAAGACCACCAAGTACGCCATTGACGTGCCCTTCTTCGTCACGCGAGGAGAAGTCCGGGTGTCGCGTGCCGCTCCAGAGCTGTACCACCTCTACAGGCTTTACCAATTCGGTTCGCCCAAGGGCCCTGGCCTATATCGGCTCCCCGGAGACCTGGCAAAATCGTGCAATCTGGACGCTGTGTCTTTTGAAGCTGCGCCAAAGCGCCTGCGCCGGATAGCGGACGCGCAATAATCCGAGCCGTGTTGCCAGCAGTGTTCGGCGCGGCATTCCCTTGATGTCGCACGTCCTCGCTAGAGTACAACGGGCGACTGCAAGCCTGGTCACTTCGTGGCCCGCGCCGAGCTGCTTCCGGACGAGACCTGCATAATCGGGCGGAGATGCTCCGACTTTGACTCGCAGGGGGCTCGGATGAGCTTCGGAGTGGAGCGGCATGCGTTGCGCAGACTCACACCTTGCAACTTCAAACTCGAAAGGGGATCGGTGGACCAGCCCGACGCCAGATTCCGATTTATCGACCTTTTCGCGGGGCTCGGTGGGTTCCACGTCGCACTCGGCGACCTCGGTGGCGAAGGCGTATTCGCGGCCGAATGGGAACCCACCCTGAACACGCTCTACGAGCACAACTTCGGCATCGCGCCGGGGTATGACGTGAACGAACTGGACTCCGACGAGATGATCGCCCAAACGGTGCCGGACCATGATGTCCTCGCGGCTGGGTTTCCCTGCCAGCCGTTTTCGAAGGCAGGTGAGCAACTCGGTTTCGAGCACACCTTGCAAGGCCGACTCTTCTTCAAGGTGTTTGACATCCTCCGTGTGAAGCGTCCCCGCCGCTTGATCCTGGAGAATGTCCCGAACATCCTCCGGCACCGTGGCGGACGGACTGCAGCAACGATCGTGGCAAAGCTCGAAGAACTGGGGTACGAGGTTCAGGTCCACCGTCTCTCTCCGCATCAGTTCGGCATTCCGCAGGTTAGGGAGCGGGCCTACTTCGTCGGATCGCTAGACGGCCTCGACGCTTTCGAATGGCCGACGGAGTTCGAAGGGACGACCAGCATCGCTTCGGTACTGCGCCCCGACGCTGAGCCTTCGCGCAATATCCACGAACAGACCTTGCGGGCAATCGAGATGTGGGGCGACTTCCTGCGCCGCTCACCCGCTGAGGTCAAGCTTCCCTCGTTCCCGATCTGGTCGATGGAGTTCAGGGCGACCTATCCGTACGAGACCACGACCCCGCCGAAATCGTGGGCCCGCAGTGGTCCACGCGAACTCGATGGCTTTAGTGGTTCTTTCGGTTTCCCGCTCGAGAGGCTTAGCACCCGAGAGCAGGGTGAACTCATCCCGAGTCACTCGCGCCGCGATGGCGATATGGAGTTTCCGGCATGGAAGCAGACATTCATCCGCCAGAACCGCGAGTTCTTTCTCACCAACCGAAAGTGGATCGAGCCATGGCTGGACAAGTGGCAGCCGTGGGAATTTCCGTCCAGTTTCCAGAAGTTCGAGTGGAACGCTCAGGGCGGAGTACGCGACATTGACGAGTACGTCTTACAAGTGCGCGCCTCCGGCATCCGGGTGAAACGGCCAACGACCGCGCCGAGCCTGATTGCGATGACGATCACGCAGGTTCCGATCCTCGGGGCAAGCATCTCTCCCACCGGTAAGCGTCGGTATATGACGCCGGGCGAGTGCGCGGAATTGCAGAGTCTGGGAGGCATCGACCTGCCGGAGAGCGACATCAAGGCCTACAAGGCCCTTGGCAACGCAGTGAATGCGAGCGTAGTCAGGGCCATTGCCGAGCCGTTGCTTGTAGATCTCAAGGCGGCCAAGATGAGCGCGGCGCCCCCGCAGGCAGCATAGGCCATCGACGTGGAGAACAGTGGAGAACAGGAGTCCCTAATGGAGACATACAGCATCGACGAGACCGAGGACGGCCTTCCTGAGGAAGACTCGCGTGAGCAACTGCATGACCGGATCGCCGAACTGCTCGCCGAACTGTCTGAGGCAACGGATACGCCCAAGGGTGTTCAACCCTGCGCCCAGTTCCCCGCGGGCGCCGTCAGCTTTGACTCAGATGAATGGATGTCTCATCTGGCGGACGTTCAGGGCTGGCTCCACTTCAGTGAAGACTTGTCGACCTCCGATCCAGCGGCATTCGCCGCAAGCCTGGCCGAAGCTCTCGGCTTTGAGACTCAGGCGGAGGGGATTGAGTCAGCATATGGCACGCCTACGTTGACGGAGACAGCGCTCGAACGGCTAAGCGAGCGAGCCGAACTCGCGGCTCGGCTCCAACAAGCCTTCCTGGCCGAATTTGAAGCCGAGGGTGGCAGTCAGGCGTCCGCGACCGCAAGTTGGACCGAGGCCTGGTCGGCCGAGGAGGATGCTACTGCCGAAGAGGTCTTCCCTGAGCCGGTGAAGGCGGAGGCCGACGTCTGGCCGATCTCGGATCTGGCTGGCACGGACTTGAACCTCAACCCCTCGTACCAGCGCGGCGACGTTTGGCGGACAGGTGACCGCCAGGCCCTCATCGAGTCGGTAATCCGAGGAATCCCGCTGCCGTCGGTCATCCTGCTCCGCACCGGGCCGGATACACCGCACGAAGTCGTTGATGGCAAGCAACGGCTAACCGCCCTCCTGCGCTTCGTCGGCAAACACCCTGTCGCACTGTCCAGGGTCGACGAGGCGGCTGGCATGCACCCTAAGGCTGACTTTCGCAAGCTGTTCGCCGAGGACTACCCCCTGTTCCGTCGAGCGTGGAAACAGTACATGGGCGAGCCTCTGTCCGCGAAGCTGGAGGACGACTACTACTTCCCATTTAAGCTCCGCAACGATGCCAAGGGCGGTCTCGTAGGTCCCGAACTGGAGCCCCTGCGCGGCATGTATTACACGCAGGTCAAAGGCCGCGTCGTCAACGTCGCAGGTCAGCAGGCGACGATCAGCAGTCTATTCGAGAAGAGGCCAAAGTACCGAGTTCCGGTGATCGTGTACGACGAGGAGACTACCCAGCGCCAAATTCACGAGGTGTTCAAGCTCTACAACAGGCAAGGCATGCACCTGAACGCTGAGGAGATCCGCAACGCGGTCTACCACGATGTCGAACTCACGCGTGCGATACTCGTCGCGGCCGGCGACGTAAGTGCGCGCAGCAGCATCGCTGAGGTCGCACCGTCCCTCGTCGGAGTCCCGGGCGTCGCCGAGCTTGGCAAAACCCTCCGCGACTACGGCTTCGGCGAGGCACGTTATCGCCGCACCAAAGTGCTCGGATGGATCGTTGCTGTGCTGGTGGGCGACTCACAGGGGAAGCTGCTGCCCTCAACGGCTCGATACACCGATTTGCTGCTCGCACAGGTCCAGGAAGACGAGTCGCACCCATTGCACGACATGGCCCGCATCGCCGACCTGTTCGGCTTGATCGCCCAGGCGGCGGACCTCCACGCGGCACACGATGAGCTCTGGCCAGACAAGTTCCGCGCGGACGGCAAAAGCGGCAAGTGGCAGGATCTCCAGTTGGTCGGCTCGCTGGTTGGCGTTGCGATTGCTTCTGCCGGAGCTCCCTCCGACATCGAAGATCGGATCGAGGCGTCGGCGGACGCGATCCGCTCGGCGGCGCTAGGCGAGTGGAAGCGCCCCACCAAGACCCAGACACGTACCCAGTGGGACTACATCGCCAGGATCGCCCAAGGCGTCGTCGAGAAGCTGGGCGTCGACATCCCCACGGCGTCGGACGCGATCAGGGCACGGTTCGGCTCATCTGGTGTCGAGTCGCTCCTCGGTTCAATCCTCCCGTTGAAGCCCGAGTAGTGGCGGCATGACGGGGGACGTGGCAGAGCGGGTGTACTTCGATGCACCGGCATCGACGGCGACAGACAAGTCCTGGTGGGATCGATACGCCGCCGAGTTGACGGCGCTGACACCGACCGCACGAGGAGCATTGCAGACCGATTGCGCGTACATCCTCGATCGCGGAATCTTCGGGTCGGGAGAACCAGGTGACGCCATGTGGCCGGTGAACCGGACACGTACTGGCCTGGTCATGGGCTCCGTGCAGTCCGGCAAAACCTCTTCGATGTTCGGTGTGACTGCGCTCGCCCTCGACCGCGGCGTCAATATCGTCGTCATCCTCGCCGGCACCCGATTGTCTCTGTGGCGACAGACATACGAACGCTTGGGCGAGCAGCTGGACGCCGGAGAAGATAGTGCAGCGAAGATTACCCGACGTCTCCTTTGCCCAGCGCCTGGCGTCGCGCTCTCCGGAGCGTCTGCTTCCCTTCAGGACACGTACCGGCTCTCCTCTGCGCAGGTCAGGCGCAAGCTTGGCCAAAGTCGACCGCTGATCGTCGTCGCAATGAAGCAGGCGAACCACCTCTACGCGCTCGGTAACACGCTGCGCGGGAGCGTCTTTGATGCAGTGCGGGAACTTGGGCGCCCTGTGCACATGATGGTGCTCGACGACGAAGCTGACGACGGATCGGTGCTCGATGCCGCGGTGGAGGCGGGACAAGATCCCCTATCCCCGAACCTCAAACAGATTCCCAGAGCCATCGCTGACCTTTGGGAGCCCCGGTCGGGCAGCGCCCCGGCTAACCTCTACACCACATACGTCGGTTACACCGCGACGCCGCAAGCGAACCTGCTCCAGGAGGATCACAACCCGCTAGCTCCACGGGACTTCGTGATCTCGCTGAGAACACCGCTTGATGTCGGGCACCCCGTTGATCCCGCTCGTAGCGACGCGCCAAGGTCATCTACCTACCCCGAGCCGACCGGCGTCGACCACTACTACACAGGAGGCGAGGTCTACTATGACCGCGGGGCGTCGGCGCAGCTTTGCGTAGAGCTCACCGGCCGTGACGAAGACGATCTCGGGCAGTCAGTCCGCGCGTTTCTCGTTGCCAGTGCCATTCGGCTTCACCGAGCCGTTGGAGCGACAGGGCCGTGTACCCTAGCGGGTGCTGACTTCGATACCCGGGGCGCGGCAATGTCCGCGTCGCCGGAACCGAACTCGATGCTCTTTCATCCGTCTGCGGACATCGGGCGGCACTTCACCGGCGCCGAGGACATACTGCTCTGGGCCGGTGTCGATGACCGCGCTACTGCACGCGAACTGCTGGAATCAGGCGACGCTCGCCTGCCTGCAAGTCTGATCTCGAAGATGCTCTGTGAACAGCCGCTTTGGGAGGCCTGGATCGACAGGTACCGTCATTCGTCCACAGAACTCGCCACCGAGTTCAACATCCTCAGCCCCCGCACGATCCCCGATTGGCCCGTAGTCCGGCGGATCCTCGAGACCGAGATCATCCCCGGGACGCGGGTCTCGGTCGTCAACAGTGATCCCAGCGCCGACGACCGCCCCGAGTATAAGCCGACCTTCGACGAGATCACCGGGAGATGGCGCTCGGCGCGCGACCTGTCCACCATCTTTGTCTCCGGCAACGTGATGGCGCGCGGACTGACCTTGGAGGGGATGACGACGGCGCTGTTCCAGCGAGCGTCGAACAGCCCGTTTGCGGACACCCAGATGCAGATGCAACGTTGGTTCGGCTACCGCGGCAAGCACATCGAGTTGTGCCGGGTGTTCGCCGCAAGCCAGCAAATCGACCTCTTCGGCGCGTACCACGACATCGACGAGGCCCTACGCGAGGGGATCGCCGCAAAAATGACTGGCGATGCCCCTTCTCCGGTCGTTCTGCACGGCATGGGATTCCTCGCCACGGGAAAGATCGCGAACCTCGGCCGCACGCCGCTTTGCCCTCGTTCGAGGCCGTTTGTGACTCTCATCAACGACGGCCACGCCCCCGACCCGAACGCCAAGCTTGTCGCCGATCTATTCGCGTCCGCGCCGTCATCGGACGTGACCGTCGGCCAGGCCACGAGGGGCCGTGCGCTCGATGCCTCTCTGTCGCTCACCGAGGCCGCTGATCTCCTTGACCAGTTCGCCTTCGACTCGTATCTCCCCGGCCGAGATAGCCGTCTCGGCGAGTTGTGGGCTCAGGTTCAGGCTCGAGTCTCGGCCACCCTTCGGTTGCCGAGCGGCACGCAGCTGTACAACGCACCGGGGCCACTGGAAGGCGAACCCTCACCGGTACGGCTCGACTGCCCGTACGCGATCCCGGCGTACCTGCGCCTCTGGGATGCGTGCCTCATCAGGCCCGTCCGGGGGCTCTTCGTTACAGGCGTTCCGTCTGGCCGTTGGTCGATGGCCGATCTTCGGAATAAGCAACGGCACCAGCCGAGGTTTTCAGTTGGCATCCGCTACGGGGCGGGGCCCCCGATCAGACGCGGCCCACTCGCGGAATTAGGCTTCAGCATTCCTGGGACGACGAAGCGTGTCGGGATCGACGGTGAACTTGAGACGACGTGGGGGGCAAACGACCCGAGTGCAGGCCCGCTCGACTACCGCGGTGACGCGTTCTTCGACTACTACCATCGAGGTGAGCGAGTACCTTTGTCGAGCGGGAGCGCGCCATGGCGCCCCGCCGGGTCGTACGGCCAAATTCTGTTCTACCTGAACCAGCTTCCTGACCAGCCGTACCCCGCAGTGGCTGTCGGGGTGTGCATACCGGCGGGTGGGCCTGAGCAGTTTGCGGCGACTCGCGCCGGATCGTTGGGCGCGTGAGATGGAGACATCCTTGACGACGACCTATGAGTCTGTGCTTCAGTTGATCGAAAGCGTGCCGAACGCGGCATCTGCCGATCACCGCAACGTGACGTGGTTGACCGACGTTCATGTGGTCGGTGTCGCACGCGACCACAACGGCCAAGTCGAGATGTTCCTCGCAGGAGCCGAGTTGAGCCCCGGTTCTAGCGCTGTCCGGGCCGCAATTGAGTTTCGCACCTGGCATCGGCAGGGCGCATCCCCCTTCGACGCCAGCAGGCTCCTACTCCCCTCGCTCGGCTACTTCGATCAGGTGGCGGCGTTCATCTGCACTGAGTTGCTGCGGGGCGGTGCTGACGTGTCCCTGAGCCAGGCGTTTGCTCAGACCGAGCCGATCATCGAACTGGCTATTGAGAGACTTCGCCTGTCCAACCAGGCCCTCCTCGGTCTAGCTGGCGAACTTCTCTTGCTTGACGCCCTATGCCGCAACGCCGCTGACGAGCAGGCGGCCCCGATCATCAGATCGTGGGACGGTTGGAAGAGGTCGTCGCGGGACTTCACTTGGGGCCCCACCGGTATCGAGGTGAAGACTACGACCCGGAGCGGTTCCTCGCATCCCGTCGAGGGGGTCCATCAAGTCGAGCGGAGCGATGGCTCCGATGGAGGTGCACCGGAGGACCGGCTGTTCTTGGTGAGCATCGGTTTGCAGCCTGCGGAGCCTGGGGGTAACGCCTTCACGATTCCGCAGCTGGTAGATCGAATCATCGCGCGGGCGGAGGGAGTCGGGGCTGGCGGATCAGTCGTCGACAAGTTCCTCGCACATGTCGCCGAATATGGCGCCAACTCTGGCGGCGGATACGACCACGGCACACAGGTGCCCGACCCCTCCTACACGACACCGTTCCTTACGACCTTCTTCCGTGCGTATGACATGTCTGACAGAGCTGTCGAGGTGCTGCGCCGGGACGACGTCGCGGCTCACCATCATGTTGATGTCAGTTCTATGAGATTCCGTGTGGAACTGCCGATAACTGCAAGTCTGGGCAACCCCGTTGTGGGCGCGAATCAGGTGGCACAGGTCATCCTCGGCACGTAGGAGGCCTCCCAAAGAGCGCTCAGAACCACAGAGTCCGAAGGCGTCCGGTTCGTCCCGCTAAGGATCTTTGCGCGAACGGCAATGCCCTGGTGGTGGTCTTGATGCACCGTCGACGCTTCGTGATAGCCCCTATCCCAAATCGGGAGAGCCCACGGTTTTCTTGGAAGACTCCTTGCCGCGGGTTTCCCAAGGTCTATCGGCCAAGGTGATAGCTTCGTTCTCGGGTCTAGCTCCAAGGGGAGCCAGTACCGCGACACTGGCCCGCGTCACGGTTGTTAAGGGGAAACGTTGAAAGCCGAAGCTGTCACGCCACGGGATTTGTTTGACTCGAAAGTACAGTACGAAATTCCTGCCTTCCAGAGGCCCTATGTTTGGACCGAGGAAGATCAGTGGTCGCCACTCTGGGCAGATGTCAAGCGGGTCGCGGAATCCTGCCTGGATGCCATGCCGGATCCTGAAGAACTGGAGAAGGTTAGCCCACACTTCCTGGGTGCAGTCGTCATTAAGGAAATGTCCAACGTTGCCGGGGACCTCGCTCGGTCTTCCGTCATTGACGGCCAGCAACGAATGACCACGCTCCAGCTGTTGCTCGACGCAGCGCAGGTCGTTATCAACGATTTGGGGAACGAGGACGATGCGGAGGCGCTCCAGGAGCTCGTCCTCAATGATTCACGTAGGTTTCGGGCAACGAGCCGGCGCTTCAAGCTGTGGCCGTCAAGGACAGACCGCGAGCCATTCTCGCTGGCCATGGATGACGCGGCGGATCCCAGCGAACAATCGAGCCATAGAATCCGACAGGCACACCGCTTCTTTCAACAGGAGATTCGCGAATGGTCCACAAACGCTGAGCGTCCTGAGTCCGCACCGACGCGACTGTCTGCGCTGACCTCGGTGTTGAGCGACAGGTTGTTCGTCGTCGCAATCAACTTGAGCCTCCTGGACGACGACCAGCTCATTTTTGAGACCCTGAATGATCGAGGAACTCCTCTACTGGCTGCCGACTTGGTGAAGAACTGGATGTTCCAGCAGGGCGAGCTCCTGCGCGCCGACGTCGACCTTTGGGCAGAGAAGTACTGGCTGGAATTCGACGAGGAGTGGTGGCGAGAACAGATCAGCCAGGGCCGGCTCCTGAGATCTAGAATCGACATTTTTCTTCAGTACTGGCTGACGATGCGGACCCAGGAAGAAGTGCCCACAGAGTTGGTCTTCAAGAGATTCCGTGAGCATGCCAAGTCGCGAATGCTCGAGGCTGAGGCCGCAACCGAGTTTGTCCAGGCTCTTCGACGGGACGCCGACACGTTTAGGTCCTTTGCTGAGATCGGTGACCAAACCGCGGAGGGTAAGTTCTATCGGAGGGTAATCGAAGCCCTCGAACTCGGTGCTACCACGCCTTTGCTCCTGTGGTTCGTCTCGGATAATCACAACGTTCCCCGGGATCAGGTTGAGACTGCTCTGGCTAGTCTTGAAAGCTGGGTGGTACGCCGCACACTTCTGCGCCGAACGACCAAAGACGTGAATAAGTTGATGGTCAGTTTGCTTAAGGAGCTGGACACAGCTGCTACCCACAGAGCTGGAGCTTCCGTCAGAGACTTCTTGGCGGGTCAGACTTCTGATTCGCGCGAATGGCCGACGGATCAGCAAGTGCTGGCCGAATTGCCTTCCGTGAAGCTGTATGGAAATGTCCGGCAGTCCCGCCTGCGAGTCATCCTCGCAGCTGTGGAGTTCGAGCTGCGTGATCGGCGCCTAGAGGATGTCAGCCTTCCGGCCAGGCTGGAAGTCGAACACATCATGCCGCAAGGCTGGCGTAGCCATTGGCGGGCCTCCCTGCGTCTCGAGCCCGGTGCTGATCAGGAACGCGACCAGCTCATCCACACACTTGGCAATCTCACGCTGACAACCCAGCGCCTCAACAGTGCGCTTTCCAACCGTCCATGGACCGATGATGAGGCACTATTGGTCGCTCCGGCTGGAATCGATGCCGGTAAGGGCAAACGTTCTATGCTGAACAAATTCAGCATCCTGGCTATCAATAAAACAATCGTCGATGAACATCCGGACGCGTGGTCAGAGGATGACATCCGTTCCCGGTCGGCGGAGATCTGCTCGCTGATTTGTCAAGTATGGCCCCGTGGGTGAACGTTGCCTTCGTCCTAGCCAAGTGCGCGGATGTCCATCACAACCGGTCAGACCAAGGTCGCTATCGAAAGGCTCCAACTAGTGTCGTCCAATGAAGCTGTCGTCCAATCAGCGTTGCAACTGCTGGCAACAAGCCTAGACCCCTACATCGAGAAAATGCTGTCCCCGCACCTGGGAACTGAGCTGCACTGGACGGACGTCCTGCACCAACTCGACAAGATCAAGGGGAAGTCGCCGAAGGTCTATAGCCACACTGATGTGCAACCGCAGCTACGTATCGTCACTGAGCGTTTGGGGGCTTTAGGCTACCCGTTCAGCGCGAATGATCCCCAGCGGCTGATGAGCATCTATGGTAACGAGCTCCGACTGATCCGGAATCGTTGGGCGCACGGGGATCGTTTCTCGGCGATGGAAGCAATGAGAGCGACTGACACAGTCTTCATAGTGTTGACACACATTGGGGATGCGGGAGCTGCCGCATCGGCAGCTGAACTCCGCGGCACGGTAATCAAAGAGCTCGTGTCGCAACCCGGCGCTGAAACACAGTCGGATGACGACGAAACCGTCGACATCGACTGGCCCTCGGCTGTCGAGAATCCGGAACCGACCGAGGCACCGGAGACGGAGCCGGGCGAACAGTCCGAAGCTTCATCTGAACGCTTTTCCGGTGTCCGGACCGCATTTGAACCTTGGGACATCGTGGTTACGGGCAACGTCGAGACTTTGGATAATCTGCCAAAGAAGACGGCCAAGGAATCTGTCCGCGCCACCATCGAGGAAATCGTGGATCTCGAGGGCCCGATCCATCGTGACAGGCTCACCAAGCTCGTCGGTTACACCTACGGTCTAGGGAAGGTCCACGAGTCTCGGGCGAAGAAGATTGTTTCGCAGATCAACGGTTCGGCTTGCGTGACGGACAAAGAGAAGTTTGTCTGGCCCGCAGATACAGATCCCGGCGAATGGAAAATCTACCGCACCAGTCAAATTGGCGATACCCGGATCTTCGTACAAATCAGCCCACTGGAGATTGGCAACGCCGCAACTGACATTCTGAAAGGGAGCGGTCCCATGTCGGCCAATGAACTCAGGCGCCTGGTGCTTCGGACCTTTGGGCGCCTCAAAGCCACCAAGGCACTTTCTGCACATTTCGAAAATGCACTCGCAACGGCCACGGGGCGAGGTCTTGTGTCGATCACTAATGGGACCGTGAGCCTTGTGGAGTCTGTTGGGGCGGACAAGCAGCTCGTGGACTCGCCCGCGTAGTCAACGACTGCCGGACTGGGGGAGACCTGTGCCTCTGCGGCCCAACGAAAGATCAGTGGCATTTGGAGGGAAACATGGGTTGGCGGATTGCCGGCGTAATCATTGCATTTTGGGCGTTCAACGTGGCTATGAATCAACCGATCTTCGCTATATTCATCGGGCTGTTGGCCGGCTGGCTCTTTGGCCGTGGACGGCAAAGCGAGACCGTTCCCACGGAGTCGGCGGCTTCCTCTTCCCACACATTGGCTCCGCCCCGCCTGGCAGCCACAGAGCCAAAAGAGCCACGAGCCGCCCCGCCGGCTGCTGAGTCGCGAGCTGGCGAGCGAACGTCGTCCGTCAATCCCCAGACACGCGAATCTGAGCGGGCTTTTGGCCGACCGCGTCCCCGGGGGCTTGAAGCGGAGGCGCCTGCACCTTTGAAGCCGGCAACCATCGTCCCTGAGTTTCCGCACGGCCGCCCGACCATTAGTACAAGAACTTCCAAGGTTCCCGGCGTCGAGCTGGAAGACCCCTATGCTGACAAGGAAAAGCGTTGGGCCCGGACGGAGCAGCTCGAACTACTTGATTTGTATGGTCAGCGTAAGAGCGTCTTCGTCATTGCACAGGCCCTGCACACTGATCAGAAGCAGGTGGCCATCAAGCTCGTCAGACTTCTGCTGGCACCGTCAGGGGATATCGAGAACGCCGATGAATGCCCCAGGCACGGAAAGCAGTACACCAAAGAAGAATTGCGAGTCATGGAGGATCTGCAGCGCAAAGGTATGCGACTGCGCACCATCGCCAATGAAGTACAAAGGACCCAGCTGGGCGTTGGGTGGCGGCTCCTAGACATGCATTTGCCGCACGTTCCGGCCGGCTTGCGTGGGGGGCTGCGATCCGATGCCTAGGACTGACGGAAATTCTGCGTACGAGGTTCTTCACACCCAGCGTTCAGCGAGAAGTCCCGCAGTGGAAAATTCGTCTACGTTCTGATGTTCAATGTGGGCCAGGACAGCTTTCACTTCGCGAAGGGCCTCTGCGCCGAAGTGAAAAGCCCAAGAACTGGGCAGACCTTCATCCTCCCCTCCGGCCGCCAAGAGCGGATCCCCCTCCAGTACAGCGCGGGCTGAAAAAGTCCCCCTGGCACTCGCCCCCGACTTGTCAACATCGGCGCGATCAATCGAATAGAGTTCTAGGGCAGGTCGGATTCGAGGGGGAACGCGTGGCGTCATCAGAGCAATTCATCGTAGACAACACCGACGAGGACTGGAAAGCACTCCAGTACCTCCGCGAGTGGTGCGACATTAGCTCGGCGATTGACATCGCCACCGGGCACTTCGAGATCGGAGCCTTTCTCTCACTTGACGGTGCTTGGCAGAAGGTCGACAAGATACGGCTCCTTGTAGGAGGCGAGACGAGTCGCACGACGGCGGACGCTATTGCCGCTGCGCTCGACACTTCCATCATTGTCGAGCGACAGACCGGCGACACCTTCCTCACGGGAATCGAGGCCGTGGTCGAAGGCATCCGGAGCGGCAAGATCGAGATCCGCGTTTACAAGCCGAAGAAGTTCCATGCCAAGGCGTACATCACGCACAGCAAGCTAAAGGTGGTCGGATCAGCTGCCTTGGTCGGTTCCTCCAACTTCACGCGCCCGGGCCTGACCCAGAACGTCGAGCTCAACGTCAAATTCCAGGGACCCGAGGTCGCCGAACTACACGCCTGGTATGAGCAGCACTGGGGCGAGGCCGTTCCCGTCAACGAAGAATTACTCGCCGTCCTGGAGCACAACGCCCGCGAGTTCACGCCTTTCGAAGTGTACGCCAAGGCCCTCCACGCGCTGACAGCGAACGTGGATCCCACCGACAAAAGTTGGGAGGAATCCGAGTCGGTCATCTATCCGATGCTTGCGCCTTACCAACAGGAAGGCTTCCACAGCTTGATCGAAATGTCGCGGCGCTGGAACGGCGGTTTCCTCACTGACGGCGTCGGACTTGGCAAGACGTTCGTGGGTCTCATGCTCACCGAGTACTACGCCGTGCGACACCGCAAGAATGTGCTCATTATGGCGACCAAAACGGGGCAGGACGCGGTTTGGAACCCCGAGCTGAGGGATAAGCTGCCGGAACTATTCGGTCAGTTCTCAAACGTCCTCGTGCGAGCTCACACGGACCTCACCACCAAACAGGGCAGCGACGAGATTGAGCACCTTGCAAAGCGGGCTGACGTCATCATTATCGATGAGGCCCACAACTTCCGAAACCACGGCAAGGCGCCGACTGAGGAGAATCCTTGGGGCTCGCGCTGGTGGCGTATGCAAGAGATCTGCAAGGGCAAGACCGTCTACTTGTTGACCGCCACGCCGATCAACAACACATTCTTCGACCTCGTCCACCAGGCAGAGCTTTTTACCGGGGTCGACGCCGACGACCACTTCGCAAGTATCGGCATCAACAGCCTGCGCAAGTACACAGTCGAACTAGAAAAACCATTCAAGAGCAGTATCCCTGACCACGCCGCTATCGCGGCGTTGATGGCGAAGGACAAGCTCTTTCAGTCGATCCTCCATCAGAATAGTCGCCGATACGCAGTCGAGAGCTCGAAAGTGGCCGGCGGAGCGGAAGTGGTATTTCCGGAGACGCAGGTTCCCCGGGTCGTCCCGTACGACTTCGGAACGCTCTACGCCCCTCTGTTTACCGAGCTTCAGACCGCCTTCAGCCGCGCCACACCCCTCTTCATGTTGCCAATGTACTACCCCTTGGCGTTCTCAAACAGCAAGGACGTTGACACGATCGCGGAGAACCGACAGCGCCAAGTGGTCGCGCTAATCCGAACGATCTTCCTCAAGCGGTTCGAGTCGAGCCTCGCCGCGTTCGCGGGGTCATGTCTCGATCTGTCGGCAAAGGTGCTCCATTGGCTGGACGTCAATACGAAGGTCAACCCTAGTGAGGAGAGCCGGCTTGCCGAGTGGCGGTTGGACAACGAGCTGACGCTGAAGGATATCCACGACAGGTACCGCTCGACGCTCGAAGAGGTCTGGCACGAGGAGGACCTCACCGAGGAGGAACTCGAGGAGCTTGAGTACAACCTTGTCGGCGGAGACTACAGGTTGCAGGAAATGATCGACGCTGCCTTCGAGGATCTCGATCAGCTGGTTCGATTCATGGACCTGATCCTCTGCGGCGCCGGTATTGACGATAAGTATCTCCGCCTTCGTGACCTCCTTCTGGAGCCGTCGAAGGAGCGCAAGAAGACGCTCGAAAAGGACGTATTTACCCCGGAGTTCCGCACGCACAAAGTCATCGTCTTCACTGAGTTTGCGGATACTGCCCGCTACCTCGAAGAGCGGTTGAGGGAGGACGGTCTCACGGAGGTCGACCGCATTGACGGTAGCCGCGGCAAGAATCGCTTTGCGATGATCAAGCGATTTGCCCCCTTCTACAACAAAGTCTCCAGGGAAGATCGCGAGAAACTCGCACCGCTGCGTGTCCTGATCTCGACGGATGTACTAAGCGAGGGTGTAAACCTCCAGGACGGCTCGCTCCTCGTGAATTACGATATTCACTGGAACCCCGTACGCCTGATGCAACGTATCGGCCGCGTCGACCGGCGCATGACCCCAGCTATCGAAGCCGAACTGGTCAAGGAGAAACCGTCGGAGAAGAAGACGCGCGGGCACATCCAAATCCGCAACTTTCTGCCTTCTGCTGAGATCGAGGCGCTCCTCACGCTCTATAACCGCGTGCAGAACAAGACCCTTATGATCTCCACGACTCTGGGTATCCCAGGCGGCAAACTCTTCGATGAGTCCGACATCTTCGACGACGTCAAAATGTTCCAGGCATTCAAGGATGAATACAACGGCGACATCGCTCCCATCGAGGAGTTGCGCCTCAAATGGCTGCAGTTGGCGACGGACGACCCAGGTCTCGAGGACTTCGTAGCGCGGCTCCCGAACGGCATCTCTACCGGGAAGGCCGGCGAGCCGTCGGGGGTCTTCTTGTGCCGCCGAATCCCGGTGCTCACCAAGGCACACGAAGACGACACCGATGCCAACTGGACCATTGATCCTGGCGAAGTGGAGTGGGCAATTCGCACGCCCGACGGTATCGAACGGGCCCTGCTCTCAATCGAATCGGCGATCGCCGCCGAACCGGCAACTCCTCGTCAGCCATTTGGCGACCGGTCCAAGCTGCAGTCAGCCCTTCGCGAGTTCGAACGCGACGAGACAAAGCGCCTTCGCAAAGTGACACAGTTGCCACTCGACGCTCCCGCCCCTAAAACAATCTGCTGGATAGAGGTCCGATGAGCATCAATCAAGATGGCGTCCGCAAACTGCTACAGGCTGCGCCGAAGTCGGCAGACCATCTGGTCGACCTTCTTCATAATGGGCTCAACTGGCCAATCCCGGACGGCCTGTCGTGGGCCGATATTCAGTTGGAGTGGGAGCCTGAAGAACTGCATCTCGACCCGGAGAAGGTCGCCAAGCTCAAACAGATCTCGCAGATTCCGCCGCTTACGAAGGACCAGAAGTTCGGCGTCTTCGTACTGGACTTTGAGGGTGGTCGCCTACCGGTCGGGGCCATCCGGCGCCTCGTCCAGAGGCTAGTTAAGAACGAGCGTGCCCGCAACGGCAGCGGAACTCACGCCCAATGGTCTCTGAACGACCTTCTGTTCTTCTGCCTTTCGGAGGGCCAGGAAAAGCTTCTTCATATCGTTAACTTCCGTGAGAAGGATGGGAAGCGCGTTCTGCGCGTCCTTTCCTGGAGTCATCAGCTGACGAGCGCACGTCTTGACTTGCTGATGCGTCGAGGTGTGCCGGACCTTGCCTGGTCCCCGTTGGTCGGTCCCAAAATTGTGTCCGGTCCAGACTTTGGGCAGGGCTTCCACGGCTATCGCGAAGGTCTCAAGTCCGCCGCCGCACTCTCGCGTAGAATGGCAGAAGTTGCCCAGGATGTCCGCGATGAAATCCGTGCACTTTACGAAGTCGAGACTAATGGCGGGCCGATCCGTGCCCTGTTCGACGAAGTTCGTGACCAGCTTCTCGGAAACCTCACCCCCGCGCGCTTCGCTGACGTATATGCCCAGACTATGGTCTATGGGCTCCTCACTGCCCGAATCGCGCACGCCGAGGAGTTCAAGCTCGAGCAATCAGTGTCGATGTTGAAGTTCGACAACGAGTTCCTCGATGCCATCTACTCGCGCTTCCGCGATGATTCCGACGGCGTCATCGACGTCGATGAGCTCGGCCTCAACGAGCTGGCGGAGGAGCTCGCTGCAACCGATGTCGATGAGTTGCTCGCAGACTTTGGCGCCGACAACCAGCGAGACGACCCCGTCGTCTACTTCTACGAGGAATTCCTGGCGCAGTACGACCCGCAACAACGCCGCGATCTGGGCGCCTTCTACACGCCTCTACCGGTGGTTCGCTACATCGTCAAAATCGTAGACGATGCCCTAAAGTCATTCGGGCTCCCGCTCGGAGTTGCCGACTCGACTACTTGGGCGGAATATCTCGAGACGCACCCCGAGATCGAGCTTCCGAAGCTGGCAAAGCCCGACGATCCCGTCGTCTCGATGTTCGATCCTGCCAACGGCACCGGCACCTTCCTCGTCGAGTGGATTCGCCAGGCACGGCGCAACGCCGGAGACGTCGGAGAGGCGGCGGCACTCGCACACGCATCTGCGTGCGAGATCTCCTTGGCCTCCTACGCTGTCAGCCACCTAAAGGTCTCCCTCGACATCTCCGAGAAGCTTCGTGAGAAGACGCGCCTGCCGATCTACTTGGGGGACACCCTCGGTCGAAAGCATCCCCACGTCGTCGAGGAGCTCGCCGATCCGATCAGCACGGAGGGGGCTCATGCCGACGAGGTCAAGTTCGACTGGAACCACAACGTCCTGATCGGCAATCCACCCTATGACCGGGTAGAGAGCACCGGCACTGGGGGATTCGTCACCGCTCCGAGGGACGGCTCGTCCCGGTCTCTCTTCGACGACATCTTCGACGACGCGAAGAAGCACGTCATCTTCAGCGCCCACGCGAGCCTTTACAACCTCTACGTTTACTTTTGGCGCTGGGCGATCTGGAAGGTCTTCGAGGAGAATGATGGCCCGGCTGTCGTCTCCATGATCACGGCCTCCTCGTGGCTAAGCGGGCCCGGATTCCTCGGACTCCGCCGGCTCGCACGCGAAGTTGCCGATGAGATAGTGGTGCTCGACCTTCACGGAGACAACAAGGGGACCCGAAAAGACGAAAACGTCTTTGACATCGAGTCTCCGGTCGCCATAGTGACACTAGTCCGCCGTGGAAGGGGCGACCGGACAACGCCTGCACCCGTTCACTATGCGAGCTCTCGGGGTTCCCGCTCAGAGAAGCTCGCCGCACTCATCGACCTGGCCGCTGGCAAGGCGAGCCTCGATTTGGCCGAAGCTAGCACGGACTGGCACGCATCTTTTATCCCCGCCTCTGGCGGAGCAGATTGGGCGTCCTACCCGAAGCTCGTGGACCTGTTCCCTTTTCAGCAACCCGGAATGATGATCAACAGGACCTGGCCCGCGGCCCCGGACCGAGCTGTGTTGGAGCAGCGCTGGAGTGAGTTCGTGATGACCAGTGTGCCAACTGAGCGTGCTCGCTATTACGTGACGCCGAGCACCGGTCGGCGGATTACAACGAATGTTGCGGGGATGCCCCCTCTCGCCGGGCTCAATGCGGGCGATTCGCATGAGCCGATCGTCAGGTTTGGAATGCGGTCGTTCGATCGGCAGTGGATATTCAACGACCCCCGGCTGATCGCACTCGAGCGGCCGGCGCTCTGGGCTTCTTTGACCGACAAGCAGATCTTCCTGACGACGATGACCACGACCAGTTTAGGAAGCGGGCCGGCCGCAACATTGACTACCGCGGTCCCGGACAAGCACTTCTTCAGCGGCCGCGGTGGCAAGGACGTCGTTCCGCTTTACCGCGACGCCAAAGGCACACCCAATGTCAATCCCAACCTCCTCTCCCTGTTGACGCAGCTGCACAGGGCGGCGGCTCCCGATGCTGGGAGCGTGACTGTCGAACGGCTGTTCGCCTACACTTTCGGAGTCCTCGCGGGCACCGATTACAGCGAACGCTTTCAAGAGGCCCTAGCGACTCCCAGCCCGCGAGTCCCGCTAACCGCCGACCCGGAGTTGTTCGAGCGTATGGTCTTGCATGGCGAGAAGTTGGTTTGGTTGCAGTCCTTCGGGGAACGATTCGGCAATGCCACCCTTCCTCTGACCGGCATCAAGTGGAAGTCCGAGCCGACCCGGCTCCCTGCGGCAAAGTCGGATGTGTCCTTCGATGCGGCCGCGGAGACGCTCCGCATAGCTGACGGGGTACTGACCGGAGTCCCCGAGGCTGTCTGGCAGTTCGCGGTTAGCGGGATGGACGTTATCCCTAAGTGGCTTGGCTACCGGATGGCCAAGCCCGCCGGACGAGCCGCCTCCAGCGACTCGCCGCTCGACTACATCAGGCCGACAGCCTGGTCGCCGGAGTGGAGTGTCGAGCTCGTGGAGATCGTCGCCGCAGTCAAGGAAACGCTGGCTTTGCTGCCTAAAGGTGTTGCGCTCCTTGAGCAGATCGTCGCGGGTCCGCTGATCAGCGCCGATGAACTGCCGCCTGTTCCCGATTCACTTCGCAAGCCCCCGAAGGCAGGCGCGAGCACCGACGACGCACCGTTTCTGTTCGACGACGGCATGCTTCCGGAAACTCAGGGCGAGGTAGTCTTCTGATGACTATCGAGCCCAACCTCTCCGCCAAGTAGGGCCTCGACCGCCGGGCTAAGCATTGTCGCGCCTGGCCCGGGCCCCGACCTCGTGTGCAAAGGCAACGCAGATCCGGCCCCGGTGGTCGCGGTTCATGAACGGCTCGTAAATACACCGACCAGGTTACGTAATCCGAGGGCGGGAAGCCATCCAGAGGCGGAGTCCTCCGACCGATTTGGCAGCTCATCGTGGTTTCTGGTGACGCAGTGGGCTCTGAGGAGCGCCCAGGGGACCAGGAGCATGTACGGCGCGCCCACGTGCAGCACAGACGTGCCGAGAGACAAGCTATTGCTGATCCCGTCGAGAAGCTGCCCCATGCCGAGTTCATCGATAGATGGGCGGGGGTGACATTGCTCGGCTGCACCGATCCTGAGGACTCCGAAGTGGCGCCCGCCCTGCCAGGACCGGCGTGTGTGAAGATGTTGGGATGACCGACATTGACCGTGAAATCTCCCTATACGTCGACGGCAGAAATGCCTTGGTGGCAGGCGACCCGACAGCAATTGCCGAGCTGTTCCGAAAGCTTGACGTCAAAGAAGAGGCCAGATCGAACCTGGGCTCAGGGTTGGCCGATCTGCTTGCCGGCCTGGCTGGGGCGGCTGCGACTGCTATGGCGGCAAGTGCCGAGGGAAACTCCTTCCACATGACTCCGGAGTCCTACGCTCGGTACCTGGAACTCATCGGGTCCACCAAGGAAAAAGTGGGGATCGTCGCCGGTGTGCTACGCCAGTCCGATGGCCGGATCGACACCATCATCGAACTGGTGGGCTCCTCACCAGTCAACCCTGTCGCGGCCGCGAACGTGCATATCATGGCCGCAACTTTGGCGATCCGCGTGGCCCTCAGAGACCTCGATACCCTCGTTCAGGCTGTAGACGCGAAACTGGACACGATCGTCCGGGATAACCGTGACGAGGCGCTCGGTAATGTGCAGGGCACGACCCACATCCTGGACAAGGCATTTGGGTACTTCGAGGACACCGGCCGGCTTAACGACGCCCTTTGGGACCAAGTATCGGGACAGGCGGCCGCGCTTGCCCAGGCGCATGCCGGAGCCCTCAACCACTTGAACACCATTGCCGACGGTCTCGCCGTCAAGAACCTCGGCAAGCGGGTGGGTAGCGCCGAGGCGGCAGCCAAGGGCGAACTGAAGCACTGGCTGGTCATCGCGGCTGTGGCTCTCACAAACATGGTTCGGATGGACTCCTTGGAGGCTGTCCGCAGCGCGCATGACGGACCGGATTCCACTGCTCACTCCCGTCACATCGCCAAGTCTCGGGAGCGGCGAATGGCAAGCACCACCGAGGCACTTCAAAATCTGTCCGACGCCGTATCGGCGGCAGTGGACGTCGATACGTTTACCCGCGTCACGAATCCCATGGAGATGGCCAGGCTCTACACCGCGGCCGAAGAACTTCAGCGGTTGCTGCGGATCTTTAGTTCGAACTTCAACATGCCGGAGGCCTCGACTATCAAGCGCACCCAGTGGCACGAATCGGTACTGCGCTTGGGCCAGAAGGCTACCGGGGCGGTGGCGGGTGCCGCCGTTGCTGTTGCCGACGGAGTGGCTTCAGTTCCAAAAGCGATCGGCGGAGCTGTCGAAGACACCATCCTGCATGTAGCTCGAGGGATCGAGGAGCGTAGAGCGGTACCCGAAGCGACTACAGATACGGAAATTGGATCTGAGACCGGAGATGCGGCGATCACTCGGTAGCCACGTCGTTTGTTTCGCGGTGACCTTGCAGCAGTAACGGCGGGGCGCCTGCGGGCACGCGGAGACGGACAGATGAACTTCACGACCGGCGGCAGCAGGTTCTCGGTGATCTGGGCGCCGAACTGGCTGGCGCCAATTACGAGCACGGCCTTTCGGGCAGTTGTTGCGGGCTGCGGTGGTCGTGGCCGTGGAGTGGGCGCGCATGCCCGGGGACTTCGGCGGACGCGGCAGCGATGCGCGGGCGCTGGAAGACGCCGTTCGCCAGGACCAAGTTCGCTGCCGCGAAGAGACCGCCCGCGGTTTCCACTCTGAAGGGACCTCCCGCCCTGGCAATCCGATTGGCCTCCGTTCGCAGTTGCACCGGCGCGGCAATCCGCTGCGGTGTCGGGGGCCTGCTCCGGGGCTGGCAGACAAGGCCTCGCACCGAAGCGGCGGGGCTGGTCGGCGCCAGCGCCAAGGGCTCGCTTCCCCCAAAGTGCGGGACACTGGAAGTCCCGAACCACGAAAGCGGGCCACCGTGATAAGTCCCCAGCAGTCTGCCGATGCCTTCACCCCGCTGACTCCATGGGACTGAGTGCAGTCGGCGCCGCCGACCATCTCGATCCGCTGCTGTATCCGTGGGACCCGCCCGTGGCCTCGGGTGTCATGGACGGCAATGAATTCCGTCCCCTTGGGCTTTCAGCGGGACTGGATGAAGCCCTCGCCCAAGCCGGCGCGGCACCGCTGGAAGTCCGTTCCCTGGTCGTCTCCATCGGCTCGAATTCAAGCGCCGACGTGATGCGGCGGAAATTCGCCAGCTACCACCAGCCCGTCAGCGCGGTCCTGCCGGTGGTCCGGGGGCAGCTCCACAACATCGCCGTCGGCCACTCCGCCCACGTGAGCAAGGCCGGGTATATCGCTGCCGCCCCGTATCCAAGCAAGGGGGAGTGCACAGCGGTCTGGCTTTCGTGGCTGGACGACGTCCAGCTGATGGCCCTCGACGAAACGGAGCCCAACTACCGGCGGGTCCGGCTCGGCGGCGAAGCCTACCCGCTCGTTGCGGAGCACGTAGAACGTCCGGAGGAGTCTTCGCTGTTTACCTCGCGCTGGGGCGTGCTGACCGACGGCGACGGCGGGAAGCTTCCCTTCCTCGACCAGCCTGCCCTCTTCGGGCTGCTCGCCAGTAGCGGCACCGGGTACCTCCTGGACGAGGGGCAGTCCGTGTTCGACAGGCCGCCGGAGCTTGTTGCCGAGCAACTAGCGATCCCCTCGGTCCAGGCATGGGCCAGGGAGTGGTTCACCTTGGCCGGCCTCACCGCACCAGTGGACTTCGACGGGCTCTGCACGGGGTAGCCGCCCCTCGGGAACGTCGCCGTCACCGGGCGGTGCTGTTCCCGGCGATGTGCTGCGCAATGTACTCGGCATCCCGGCCCACACCCGCCACGATGGACGAACCGTGCCCGGTCAGCCACGGCAACCCGTTCCGGCGGCGGTGCCCACATGCCGGTGGCGGCAATATAGCTGTCGAACATAGGCTTCATCCGCTGGTATTAAGCCGCCTCGACCAGACCCAGACGTTCCGGAAGATTATCACTTAAGACGAGGGCGCCGTCGTTGGCTGCTTCCTGTTAACGCCAACCGAAAATAGGGCCAAGAACGCCAACTGAAAATAGGGCCACCGACCATTATGGAAGGTGACCAATTTGGATGATTGGGCTGAGATACGCCACCTGTTTTCGACGGGCAAGCACTCGAAGCGTGAGATCGGCAGGATCGTGGGGGTTTCCCGCGGAACGGTGGACCGTGCGCTGGAATCGGACCGGGCGCCGAAGTATCAGCGGGCCGCCGGCGTGTCGAGTTTTGATGCGTTCGCTCCCAGGGTCCGGGAGCTGTTGGTGAAGACGCCGACGATGCCGGCCGCAACGCTCGCGGAGCGGGTGGGCGGGTCCGGGTCCGCGTCGCTGTTCCGGGCGAAGGTCGCCGCAATCCGGCCCGAATACGCTCTTCCGGACCCGGCCGACCGGCTGGTCCACGAGCCGGGATTCCAAGTCCAGTGCGATCTCTGGTTCCCGCACGAGCCGCTGCCCATCGGTGCAGGCCAGAACGACACGCCGCCGGTACTGGTGATGACTTCGGCGTTCTCGGGATTCATCCAGGCACGGATGCTGCCCTCACGGACGACACCGGACCTTCTGGGCGGAATGTGGACTCTGCTCCAGGATGCGCAGGCGGTTCCGTCCCGGCTGTTGTGGGACAACGAGTCCGGCATCGGCCAGCGCCGACTCACGGAACCGGTAGCCGCGTTCGCCGGATCCCTCGGGTTGGAGATCAAGCTGCTGCCGCCGCGGGATCCGGAGTCCAAGGGCATGGTCGAACGGATGACCAGGTTCTTCCGGCAACGCTTCATCCCGGGCCGGGACTTCCGTTCACCCGCGGATTTCAACCGCCAGCTGGAGGACTGGCTGCCCAAGGCTAATCACCGGTACTCCCGGTCCCGCCACGGACGTCCTGACGAGCTGATCGTGCTGGACCGGGAGAGGATGCGGGAACTGCCGCCGGTGAGCCCGGAGAACATGTTCCGGAACGCGGTGCGGCTGCCGCGGGATTTACTACGTGCGGGTGTTCTCCAACGACTATTCCGTGGACCCGTCGTTCATTGGGCGGATCGTTGATGTCACCGCTGACCTGGACACCGTCTGGGTCACCCATGACGGCGCCATCATCGCCACCCACTGGGCCCGGCATCTGGTGGTGACCGATCCGCCCACGTGGCCCGGGCGGCGGTGATGCGCCGGGACTTCCGGACCCAGCGGGACCCCCGCGCCGGCCCCGAACCGCCAGAATCTGCGCAGGTGCGGGATCTGGCCGCCTATGACGAGATCTTCGGCATTGACCTCGGCCAACAGCCGGCCGGGCTGCTGGAGACGGCGTCATGACCGGGACACCGTCACAGATCGAGTACTACGCCCGGGCTCTGCGCGCACCACGGACCAGCGACGGGTTCCGCCGGCTCGGGGACCAGGCCCGAGACTCCGGCTGGTCGCACGAGGAGTACCTGGCAGCTGTCCTCCCCCGGGAAGTCTCCGAACGCGAAGCCTCCGGCGCGGCGACACGGATCAAGGCCGCAAGGTTCCCCGCGCACAAGGACCTCGAGGACAACTTCGACCACCAACCCTCGGCGGACCGGAACCTCATCGCCCACCTGGGCACCGGCGTGTTCCTCTCCGAAGCCAAGAACGTGGTCCTGCTTGGACCACCAGGCACCGGCAAAACCCACCTCGCGGTCGGCATCGGCATCAAGGCAGCCAAGGCCGGACACCGGGTCCTCTTCGATTCCGCAACCGGCTGGGTCGCCCGCCTGCAGGAGGCTCATTCCCGCGGGAAACTCGACCAGGAACTGGTGAAACTACGCCGCTACAGCCTGCTGGTGGTCGATGAAGTTGGCTATATCCCGTTTGACCAGGACGCCGCGAACCTGTTCTTTCAGCTGGTCTCCAGCCGCTATCAACACGCGTCCATGATTCTGACGTCCAACCTCCCCTTCGCCCGCTGGGGCGACGTATTCGGGGACCTGACCATCGCCTCGGCCATGATCGACCGGGTCGTCCACCACGCCGACGTCATCAGTCTCAAAGGCAACAGCTACCGGCTCAGAAAACACCAGCCCGCCGCCAGTACAGCACAACAGAACCACAACCCCGTGGCCCCGTTTTCAAATGGCACTAATGGCCCTATTTTCGGTTGGCGTTAACACTTCCAGATGGCCGTGCAGCCGGACGCCCCCCGGCCGAGGTCCCGCGGGCGGTGTCGTGGCCGCCGTCGACGCCGAGACACCAGCGGGGATCAACATGAAGCGCCCGTCGAAGTGGCCGGGTTCGACATCACGAGCGGAGTAATGCCGCCCGTGGTGGACTGAGCGATCCAATCGATCCGTCCCTTGGCTCCCCGGATCACTCCGCTGAACTAGCCGTCTTTGTGAGCAAGCTTGAGCAAGCTCTCAGAAATGAGCGCATCAGGGAGGACAATGCAGAGCGTTTGGCCGCGTCCTATCTGGACATAGTCCAAGATCTACGCCGCGTTCGGCTCATCTTGCGAGCTGGCGCATGGAAGCGTGAACAAGCCACTGAACAGCGCACCGGCTCGACAAAATCCAAGCCTTCTACACCGGTGTAGAGGTGTAGCTCCGGAACGAGGCCACCCCGGAACAAAAATTTCACCTATTCCACCCGCAGTTGCTAAATTGGAAGAGCGACAAGTCCAGGTACTTTCTGGCACGAAAGAGGCGGTGATCTTCAGATCACCGCCTCTTTCGTCATCCACTACTCGCCCGGATGGGCTGCTTCCCCGGGGGACTCTCCGAGGTAAACCAGCTTGTAAAGAACTTCGTAGAGGTCCTTCTGACCAGCAAACCCAGCCTGTGAAGCCATCCACGGGTTGTGCTTGCCCTTCTCCCAATCAACTTCACTCAGGCGGCCTACGAGATCGGCCATGACCTCGTAAAACTCTTCGTCGTCCTTGGACTTCTCGAGGCAACTGGTGATTACGTCCTGGCCAAGCTTCGCCAGCGAGGCGACGCCAACGAGGTCTTTCAACCTGTAGCTGACGTCTGTCTCTTCAAGCTGGCCGGTCTCCGGGTTCCGCACCATGCGCTTTTTTTCCAGCCAGGCATTCCCGCAAGCGCTGGCAACCATCTTCCAAAACTTCTTGGCCACATCCTTCGGCGCCAGCTTGCGAGCCCGCAGCCGGTCAAGAGTGCGCTCCGGGAACATCTGGCTCGTTGCGCGACGCAGACCTTCATACGTAACAGAACGGTTCGCGTCCCGGGCCCCCGTCATGTTGATGCGATCATCCCAAACCGAATCTCCGTCAGTGGCCACCGCAAAGGAGATTTCGCGCACTGCTTGTGCATGGGTTCCGTCACCTTCTTCGGTGTACACCTTCGTCACCTCGATGAGAGCCTTCGGAAGCTTCCTCTGGTTCGTGTTGATGTCGTCAAAAAGCGCGGCCTCTTCTGCATACCTCAGGCCGTAAAAGAGCATGACCGGAACATCAGTGTTGAACTCTTCGTCTTTCTCCCACGCCCAGTACAGCCCGTTCAACCGGTGCTGGCCATCAACGATTGAAAAGACGGACTTATCAAACGCGGCATGGATTCCGTCGATATCGCCGGCCTCAAAGAGTTCATTGAACTTTTCGATCTGAGCATCGTCGTAGACACGAACGGAAGCGATGATCGCCGGAATCAGTTCCCGATTCCGGCCCTTCATGTAGTACTTGCCGATTCCCGAAAACCGTTCAGTCATAGGATTCCGCTGGTATCCGTGGTTCTTCGGGGACGGCGACTGCGGGTCCGCATCGTTGTAGGTCGAGATGAACGCCAGCTTCCTCAACAGGTCCGGGGTGAGGGAAGCCAGTGCTGACTTCCCCGGTTCCAGAACAGATTTGATACCCATCCGGGAGTTCTCTGCCTTGGCGGCAACGAAATCCGACGTGCTCTTTTCAATCACTTCAGCAGTCATTTGGTTCTCCAATATCGATTGTTCTTATTGGAATCCCAGAACCAAAAAATCTTTGCGACAAGCCCAGGCTCCAAGATTCGGAACCATGCTTGGTTCCTTACAAAATACACACTACAGGCCGGCGCCGGTGCTGTCAACATATTTCTTGTAGCAGTTCTGTTCGGCACCATGTACGTATCTTTTTTAGTTGTAGTGATGCCGATAGTTTATCTGCTGGCAGTTCGTGGCGTGGCAGTTTGTATCGGCGTTCCCGCCGGTTTTCCCTGACCTGCATCACCCAGGGGTGCTCCTCGTAGCCCATGCGTTAGGCCACTATCGGGGCCGCGTCGCGCCACGTGCTCATCGCTTGGAACGTCGCCTTCACCGGACGGCGATATGCTGCGCAATGTACTCGGCATCGCGGCCCACGCCCGCCACGATGGACGAGCCATGCCCGGTCAGCCACGGCAGCCCGACGGCGTACAAGACCGGGTGTTCGGTGACGCCTTGTGGTGCCGGGTTAGTTCCATTAGTCCAGCACCGGGATGTCCAGGATGCTGAAGTCCAGCCGGTAGCCCGTGGCCCAGAGGACCGACGTGACGTTGGCGGCTCCGAGACTCAGCCGCGCCGGCTCCGAAGGAAGCCAGTGGTCCTGGCGCGGCGGCTCCGGCTCCGGTGCCGACAGGCCGGCGTCGGCAATGTAGCTGTCGACCATCGGCTTCATCGGCTGGTAGAACGCCGTCTCCACCAAGCGCAGTCGTTCCGGAAGGTCATCACTGAAGACGAGGTCGCCCTCGTCGGCCGCTTCGAGGTTGCGCAGGTGGATGTCGTGGCCGCCGTCGGCGCCGGACACCAGCGGGTTGCAGGCGAACCTCGCCGCGGGGGAGGGCAACTGCCCCACGGTGAGGCCGTTCAGTCCGTAGTCGGGCCGAATTGTGCAATCTGCATCATCCAATAGAGGAGGTCCTGGCCGCTGTACCGGCGCGGTGCTTCCCGGCACGTGGACACCGCCAGATGGATTTCGCGGCCGACGGCGAGCAGCTCCTCGGCGATCTGGCCGCCGGACTGGCCGGTGCCAACGATGAGCACGGCACCGTCGGGAAGTTGGCCCGGGTTGCGGTAGCTGTCGGTGTGAAGTTGCAGGATGTGGCTGGGCAGTTGCGCCGACAGCGCGGGGATTTTCGGCGTCTAGTAGCCGCCCGTAGCGAGGACCACGTTCCGGGCCCGCCAGCTGCCCTGGGTTGTGGCCACGTTGAAGCCGCCGCCGTCCGCGGCAGCGATGCGCGTGACATCGGCACCCGTTCGGACAGGAGCGTCGATGATCTCGGCATAGTGCCGGAAATGGCCGATGAGGTCATCCCGCAGCATGAGCGGCTTCATCTCCTCGTGCGCAGTCCCGGATACAAACTCGAGGTTCGGCCGTCATCGCCGCCGGTGGAGGTTATATCCGAGATGGTGACCTCGGCGGGCAAGCCAGACAGTGCATCGACAGCTTTCATCAACTGGCCATCGTCGCCCTGATGGATAGCTGCTTGCAGCTCTGATTGACGGTGAATGATGGCGGTGTGGTGACGGCGGCCGAGGTTCCTCCGTTTGAGCCTCCGCACGCGTCAGGGCCAGGAGGGCGTCTAAGGAGCCGGCAGCAAAAAGTTTGTTCAATTGGTCCCCCGTTGAAGTTCGAGAAATTCGATTAGTACGAGGGCGGCCCCCGTAGTTTGGGCGCCGCGCTACATTCCGGGACTAAGCCGGAGTGACAGATCTCTGGGCAGGCGAGTAGGCATTGCCATAGTCGTAGCGCATTTCGGGAGCACCTTAGCGACGGTTGCTCGCAGGACTGGAGGTTTAGATCAGGACGGTGCCCCTTGACAGCCAAGAAGTTTGGCGTCGATAGCGGATGCAGAAGCATTGCGACATAAGTGATAGCCATTGAAAATGCTTAGGGCGGCACAGCAGTGCCCCCAGCTGATTAGCCGGGGGCACCGCGAACTTCCTCAGAGTGTTATTTGGCTGCGACGAATACCTTGTCGCCGAACATGCCGGCCCTGACGGCGAGAACGCCTTGAGACGCGGTGGCCGACGGCACTTCAAAAGCCTCATTGCCTGTTGCCGAGCCGCCTCTAAAGAGAGCGTTCGAGCTGATGGGATCCGGTTCTATGACGGACTTGTCGTAGCTGTTCACGGTCCTTCCATCTGCTGTCACGTATGCGACTGACACGAACGAAGGCGTCTGCCCGTTAGCATCATCGCCGATGTAGGTGGCGGAGTAGTTCACGAGGATGTACTCCGAACCCGCGGCAGGCGGGTCATTGAATTGGTTGGCAGCGACAACAGCGTCTGTGGCGGCGAGGGTGACCGAGTTGACCACAACGCGCCAGTCCTTGGACTCAATGACCGAGCCGATCGGATGTGGGGTTTCCCGGGTCCCGGTTTTGGCAGCGGGAGCTTCCGCTGCCGCACCGTCAGTGGGACCTGCATCCCCGGACGGTGCTACGACTTTGGTGTCGCCGCTGCCGAACGCGTTGTCAAAGGAGGACCCGACGACGGCAAAGAATACGACGACCCCGACAATTGTTCCAACGATTGACAGGATTAAGGCAGCGATACCCATGCCCTTTGGCTTGTCTTTCAAGAAGAGGGAGACGAGGGCCAGAACGAATGCGATTGGCAACAGTATCCAGCCAACGATGAGGGCGCCGGGCATACAGGCGAAGATGAACCCGAGTGCTGCTGTGATAAGCGAGATGAGGCCTACGACGTTCAAAGGCTTCTTTGCCTTCGTCGGCTGGGGCAGGAGGGCCTGCGTTGACGCCTCGTAGGCCGACGGCGCGACAGGTGGGTGGTTGGGCGAAGTCTGCTGTGAGCCCGCCCCAGGGAACTCTGGTGTTGTCATGGCTCAAATATGACAGAACTAGGGGTCTTTTGTGTCTTACGCCAAGAGTGGCCCCAAATGTGACAGGCGAAACTGGTGTGGCGTGTGTTGTTGGTGAAGGGTCGCTATGGTTGAAGCTTTAACGTTTTTCCTTAACGAAGAGCTCTGAGAGTCCAACTAATGATCAGAAGGACGCGTACGTTCCACTTATCCTCGAGGAACGCCGGATCCCGGGCGTCTACCCTCGGCCCGCTCAGGAGAGCGGCTGCCGCGCGCCGACGCCGACGGAACCGTCAGGCGCAACGTACGCCCGCCGTCGTCGTTCCATCCTTGCCTGCTGACCGGGCGAGGGAACCCTCGCCCCCTTGGTCCGGTTGCATCTGGCGCAGGCCGCGACAAAGTTCTGCAGGTTTGTGGATCCGCCCTTGGACCACGGGTAGAAATGGTCACCGTGCTCAGCCAGCAGCGGGCACCGCCGCCGGAGTCCGGCCTCCATCTCGCACTGGCCGCCCGCGCGTGCCATGCCCTCCCGGCGCTGCTGGCGGCTGAAACGCCGCACTTGGTCCCGGCGTTTGATGTCCCTAGCGCGAATGATGACCGCGACAATTATCAGAACCAGCGCGAGCAGCCCGGGGAGCGCGGCCGCGGCCAGGACGCCGTCGAGCAAGCCGCGCAAAACGTCGGTGACCGTCGCTGTGCTGCGGCTGCCAGCCGGGCTCATCTTCGGCATGAGCGCCAGGACAACGGAGGCGCCCAGCCACAGAATCACCGCCGCATAGCCCCACCGGAGCGTCTGCCGGCTCCAGTAAATGCGTTTCAGTTCCACCATTTCAGTCGTCCCCCATCGAATTTTGGTTTGGTCGAAGCCCTGCTGCGCTGCAGCTTGTGAGATCGTACCGTTGAGGAGGAAGGGACGTAGTTGCACCTAGGCAGGTGATGGCCGGTGGGGGCTAGGATCGCGGTTATGGGGACATCAGAGGACATCTTCGAAGGCCAGCCCGCCGGACTGCCGGAACAAATGGCGCGCGGCACCGCACTGTACCGGGAAGGGTCCGGCCCCGCGGTGGTCCGGCATCTGGAAGGCTATGCGCCGTTCGTTGAATTCTGCGCGGCGCAGGGCGTGCGGGCCGGCGGACTGGCCGCGGACCCTGAACAACTCATCTGGTTCCTGCGCACGGCCGGCTCCCAGCTCGCGGAGGACGGCACCCTCAGTGCGGCGGCGGCGGTCTTCGCCGGGAACACAATCGCCCGGCTGCGGCCGGACGCGAAGTGGACTGCCTACGAAGGGGCCCCGCCCACGGTGGGAAACCGGGAGAAGGCGTTCGAGGTCAACCGCCTGCTCGAAGCTCTGCGCAGCGCGGACGACGGCGCGGTGCGCGGCCTGATTGCCGTGCTCTCGGACTGGGCGCAGGAAGAGCCGGAGGAGCCCCCGGCAAGGCCGCCTCTTCCGGTATTCCGGTCAGCCGGGCAGCCCCGCTATGTCCGGCCCGACCTGCCGTCTGAGACCTACTACAACCGCGACGGGGAGCCCATTCCCTACGGCCGGCAGTGGGGCGAGGCGGGCCCCGACCCGGAGTCCTACAGTGTGGACAGCCACCCCGAGCGCTTCGCCGGGCTCCACGCCGTCGCCCGCGCCCTGATCGACCACCTCACCGCCGTGTACGACGTCGACGTCCAGGACGATCCGGTCCATGCCGGGGAGCTGCTGATGCAGGGCCCGGAAATGCTGCAGGCGGTCAAAATCACCCCACGGGATCCCGGGGCCGCGGCCCTGACAATTGTGCTGACCGGGTACCCGGGCGTGATGGTGCACGCCGGGGTGCTGCATGACTTCCCGTTTCCGGTCTGCGGCTGCGATGCCTGCGACGAAACCGTGGAAACAACAGCGGACCGGCTGGAAATGCTGGTGCTCTCGGTCGCGGCCGGCGGATACAGCGAACGCTACCCGGTGGGCCGCAAACGGTGGAGCGAATACGCCCTCACCGCGTTCGACGGTTCCGGCTCCGAAAGCGGCCAGGGCGAACCCCCGCCGGCCGGCGCCGCCCGCCTGCGCGACGCCGAGGCCCGGCTGCGGGAGGTTGCGGGCGGGTGGCGGCCCTGGCCCCTGCGTCGGAGCTGACGCCGGGAGCCTGGGCGCAGGCATGAACCGGCATTGGCTCAGGAGATGGCCAGCCATTGCCCGTGTGCTGGTGCATCCCCAGTTCGCCCGCCCGGGGCGTAGCGTCACCGACCCGGGCGCACCAGCGTGACCCACAGGTGCCACAGCATCGCGGCCAGGGTCGCGAGTAATGCGGCGACAGCCAGCCACAGCTCCGTGCGGCCAATCAGCGCCACCAGAGGAAGGTGGTCGGCGCGCCCCAGATAGATCCCGGCCACGGCGTACATGCCCAGGGGGAAGATGACGCTCCAGAGGCCGGGTTCGTAGGACAGGGGCACGCGGTGGATCACGTGCCGCCACCATCCGGCTGCGAGGAGGACCGGAAAGAGCCACGAGGCGAAGGCCCAGAACACCACGGAGGTGCCGGCCACCAGCCCGCGCGTCGCATCCACCATGGGCGCGCCGGCCATTTCGACGATCCGCGCGCCGGCGAGGACGCTGATCGCCATGGCGCCCATGGCCACGAAGTACGGCGGGCGGAGGTCCTCGGCCCGGATGGGGTAGGTCATGAGCCGCAGCGAGACGAAGATCCCCACCGCGGCGTACAGGATGAGCCCCACCGACCAGGCGACGACGGCGACCAGCGCCAGGGCGGCGCGCCAGTCCGGCCCGGCGAGGGGTTCCAGCGACGCCGCCGCGACCGCCACGGACTGGCTGGCCACGCACCAGATGAACCAGGAGCCGTTGGCATCCTTCAGCACGGGCCGCTCGTCCCGGCCCAGCACGGCGGTCCACGGCACCACGTAGCCCAGCACCACCCAGGCGAGCACCGCGACGGCCAGGAGCACCGCCGTCGTCCCCGGCCACCCCGCCATCCCCAGACGCACGCCGAGCACATTCGTTCCGGCGATGAACGTGAAGAAGCCGAACGCCCGGCCGGGGTCCAGGAAGTCGCGGCGCATGTCGGCGCGGAACCGCACCAGCCGCACCAGGCTGAGAACCAGGATCACGGCGTAGGAGACCGCGCAGACCAGCAGGAGTGCGGCCGAGAGTGCGTCGAAGCCTTCGAGCTCAAGACCCACCGAGATGATCCCGCTGGCCATCGTGAGGGCGAAGTACCCCGGCGTGAGGGTCTGCACCGCTTGTGAGACGCGGGAGCCGAGGGGGGTGCGTTTCACTGGGGCAGTGGTCATGGCACCCAGCTTAGGGCTTGCTAATTTTACCCAGCCCTGGTCGCGACGAGCCCTATTAAGGACTGAGACGAACAGCTCCGGGATGAACTGCTCGAAGGCATCGTCAAGTACCTGGCAGACGATTAGACGTCGTGGCGCCGCGGGCCCTACGGAAGGGGAAAGCCGACGACGGCGGGCGCTTGCCCGCCGTCGTCGGCTTTCCCTAGAGGGACGTCTACCGCCGCTACCGCAGCCCCGGCACGCCGTCCTGGATCGCGAACGATGCCTTCGTGCTGACCGGGGATCCCGGCGTCGTGACGTAGTCCAGCGTCCGGAAGTCGGCGGTGAGCGCGTCCTTCGTGATGGTGGTGTTCACGTAGCCGCGGTTGTCGTTGTAGAACTTCAGGTGCGGGTTCCAGGGCATGGCCGGGTCGGTGGTGGAGCCTGTGCCGTTTCCGGTGGAGGTGATGGAGGTGCAGACCAGTTCCGAGCCCACTACGGGCGAGGCCGGGTCCTTGTAGTCGACCTTGACGTCGTTGGCCCAGTTCCGGTGCACGTCGCCGGTGAGGACGACGGCGTTGCGGACGTTCGCGTCCACCCAGCCCTGTGTGATGCGTCGGCGCGACGCGGCGTAGCCGTCCCACCCGTCCATGGAGACGTCGTCGATCTCCGGGGCCTTGTTCCGGTCCTTCTCGGCGAAGAAGACCTGCTGGCCCAGGATGTCCCAGCGCTGGGTGGAGTTCATGAACCCGTCCAGCAGCCACTTCTCCTGCTCCGCGCCCGTGATGGTGCGGTCCTCGGCGAGGCGTTCGGCGACGTTCTTCTTCCAGCCGTCGCCGGCGAGCTGGTCGTCGCGGTACTGCCGGGTGTCCATCATGTGGAAGTTGGCCAGCTGGCCCCACTGGATGGTGCGGTAGATCTTCATGTCGAACCCGGCGGGCACGGACGAGGGCCGCAGCGGCATGTTCTCGTGGTAGGCCTGGAATGCGGCCGCCCGGCGCTGCCGGAAATGCTCGGTGGTGTCGTTCAGCTGCCCGGCATCCTTGTTTTCCGGGACCTCATCCGCCCAGTTGTTGTCCACCTCGTGGTCATCCCACACCACCAGCCACGGCGCCACAGCGTGTGCGGCCTGCAGGTCGGCGTCGGCCTTGTACTGCGCGTGCCGCTGCCGGTAGCCGGCCAGGCTGGTGGTCTCCGGACCGGCGTGGTCGCGCGGGTTGCCGCCGCCGATCACGTAGCTGTCCTTCTTGTATTCGTACAGGTAATCACCCAGGTGCAGCACCAGGTCCGGCTGGTCCTGCGCCAGCCGGGCGTAAGCGGTGAAGTAGCCGTGCTCGAACTGCGCGCAGCTGGCGAACGCCATGGCCAGCGACGCCGGCGTCTCATGCAGCGCCGGGCTGGTCCGGGTGCGTCCCACGTGGCTGAGGTGCCTGCCGGTGCGGAACCGGTAGAAATATTCGCGCCCCGGCCGCAGGCCTTTCAGCTCCACGTGCACGGAGTGCGCGGTCTCGATCCGGGCCTGCGCGACGCCGCGGGCTACTACCGTGCGCATGCCGGCGTCTTCGGCCACTTCCCAGGCCACCGCGACGTTGCGCGACGGCATGCCGCCCAGGCCGTCCTCGGCCACCGGGTCCAGCGCCAGCCGGGTCCAGAGCACGAAGCCGTCCGGCCACGGCTCGCCGGAGGCGATGCCCAGCAGGAAGGGATCGGTGCGGAGACCGGCGTCGTCCGCGGTGGAGGTGGCGACGGCGGCACCCGGCCAGGCGGCGACGAGCCCGGCCCCAAGGCCGGCGGTCAGGAGGGATCTGCGTGAAAAGTTGTCCATACCTTGGACCGTACGGAAGCCTGTTGGACAACCTCTGTGGATGATGTGAACACCCCGTTAGCTGCGTGACAAGACCTGTCGAGTGGGTTTCGGTGCGCTCGGGTTCAGCCGGCTCGGCGACCGGGAAGGAGCCGTTCCAGCGCACAGTCCCGGACCAGCTCCTGTTCCGGCCGCACTGACCGTCCCCAACCCGATCGCTCCCCGACGCGTCGCTAAGCGCAGCCTGATCAGAAGTCATTCTGCAAGGGTGTTCTGGTTCAGCCGACTGCACTACCTTTTTCCTAAGGCCAACGGCAAGCAGCGGTGCTCTGGCCCCTGCAGGAATTTCTACTCAGAAGGAGTGGGAAAGGTCATGAATCCACGTACCAAAATGTTCCTGGGTCTCATCGTCCTGTTGCTCGTTGTTGGCGGGGTGACACTGTTTGCCTTCGACAACACAAAAAGGACCAGAGCCGCGGAGTACAACCCGCAGATCAACCCCGCCGATTTCACCACCCAAATAACCAATAAATACTTCGCCCTCCCAGTCGGCAAAAAATTGACTTACGAGACCACCGAGCAGGGAAAGGTCACCGAGAGGATTGAAATCGAAATCCTGCCGGAGACCATGACCATCGAGGGCGTGGAGACGGTCGTGTATCTGGATAAGGAATACAAGAACGGGCAGCTCGTAGAGGAAACCCGGGATTACCTGGCGCAACACAAAGACGGCGACGTATGGTACTTCGGCGAGGACGTGGACAACTACTGGAACGGTATGTTGTTGAACCACTCCGGCAGCTTCATACATGGACGCAACGGGGCAAAAGCCGGCATCTGGATGAAGGCAGAGCAGCGCGTCGGCGATTCCTACAGGCAGGAGTTCTACGCTGGTCATGCGGAAGACACCCGGGACACAGTCGCTACCGGCGAGACCGTCACCACGAAATCCGGCACCTACACCGACTGCGTCAAGGTCTACGACTGGACGCCGCTTGAAACGAATGCCCGGGAGCATAAATATCACTGCCCCCAGGTCGGTGCGCTGGTCCTTACCGAGGACCTGCAGACCGGGACCCGGTCAGAACTCGTGAAGGTGGCTCTGCCCTAGGCTTCTCAGGCCATGCGCGGCAATCACGGGCCGGCGGCGGCTACTTTTTGGGCCGGGGCTTGCCAACCTTCGGCTCCTTGGGCGGCAGCCCGGCCGCGTACTCAAAGGCCTTCCCTACCCATGCCCGGGCCCGCGCCTCATCGCCGGAGCCCTCGGCGTTCCAGACTGCCGGCAATCCGGTGTAGCCGCCCATGGGACGCTCCGGTGGCCCGAAGGGAACGGTCCGCTCGGTACCTTCCAGCATCTCCTTGTCCGACTCGTCCAGTTTCACGCCGATGGTGGGGCCGAACAGCCCTGCGAACATGTTCCCGTTCACGAAGGCCCCCAGGTTCCCGAACATGGGCTTGACGATCACCTCGGGGTGGTCAGGCAGCACCGAGCGGAAGTGTTCCTTGTCGGCGTCGGACGCTTTCGGCATTTCCATGAGTCTTCCTCCGGCAGCTGGTGGTCAGGGGGTCTTCCTGCAGGATATGCCTGCAGCCGGGGGCGGTACAGGCACAGGGTCCAGGGCATCACCGTGAACGTACGGGCGGGTCTGGTTCCGGCGGCGGACTAGGATCGCGGTCATGGGGACACCAGAGGACATCTTCGAAGGGCAGCCCACCGGAATGCCGGAACCCATTCCGCGCCGCACCGCACTGTACCGGGAAGGGTCCGGCCCCGCGGTGGTCCGGCATCTGGAAGGCTATGCGCCGTTCGCTGAATTCTGCGCGGCGCAGGGCGTGCGGGCCGGCGGACTGGCCGCGGACCCGGAGCAACTCATCTGGTTCCTGCGCACGGTCGGCTCCCGGCTCGCGGAGGACAGCACCCTCAGTGCGGCGGCGGCGGTCTTCGCCGGGAACACCATCGCCCGGCTGCGGCCGGACGCGAAGTGGACTGCCTACGAAGGGGCCCCGCCCACGGTGGGAAACCGGGAGAAGGCGTTCGAGGTCAACCGCCTGCTCGAAGCTCTGCGCAGCGCGGACGACGACGCGGTGCGCTGCCTGATTGCCGTGCTCTCGGACTGGGCGCAGGAAGAGCCGGACGAGCCCCCGGCAAGGCCGCCTCTTCCGGTATTCCGGTCCGCCGGGCAGCCCCGGTACGTCCGGCCCGACCTGCCGTCTGAGACCTACTACAACCGCGACGGGGAGCCCATTCCCTACGGCCGGCAGTGGGGCGAGGCCGGCCCCGACCCGGAGTCCTACAGCGTGGACAGCCACCCCGAGCGCTTCGCCGGGCTCCACGCCGTCGCCCGCGCCCTGATCGACTATCTCACGGCCGTGTACGACGTCGACGTCCAGGACGATCCGGTCCATGCCGGGGAGCTGCTGATGCAGGGCCCGGAAATGCTGCAGGCGGTCAAAATCACCCCGCGGGATCCCGGGGCCGCTGCCCTGACAATTGTGCTGACCCGGTACCCGGGCGTGATGGTGCACGCCGGGGTGCTGCATGACTTCCCGTTTCCGGTCTGCGGCTGCGATGCCTGCGACGAAACCGTGGAAACAACAGCGGACCGGCTGGAGCTGCTGGTGCTCTCGGTCGCGGCCGGCGGATACAGCGAACGCTACCCGGTGAGCCGCAACCGGTGGAGCGAATACGCCCTCGCCGCGTTTGACGGTTCCGGCTCCGAAAGCGGCCAGGGCGAACCCCCTCCCGCCAGCGCCGCCCGACTCCACGACGCCGAAATCCGGCTGCGGGATGTTTCCGGCGGGTGGAGACCCTGGCCGCTGCGCCCGAGCTGACGACGGAACCCCCGGGCGTGGCCCGATCCGGAATGGGCTCTGGGCGCGTCTACGTCGGGCTGCCCGGGGACGCCGTGTTGAGCCCGGCGTCCACCGCTGCCGCCAGCAGTTCGGCGCCGTAGGCCACCAGGACGTCGGACTGCAGCCGGATGGCGGCCGCTAGATGGATGGCATCAGCGCTCCGCAAACCCCCGGGCAGGGCAGCCGCGTACATCAGGTCCGAGCGCGCCAGATCCACGAGGTTGATCCCGCCGAGCACGGAATTCACCAGCGCGGCCGGGAAACCGCGCCGGTGCCCGGCGCAATGCAGTTCCGTATACAGCAGCATGGACGCCACCAGCTTGTCACCACGGGCCGCAGCTTCTGCGAGGTACCGGGCGGCGGCGGATGATTCCTGTTCCTCCACCACGAGCTTCAGGACAGCGGAGGTGTCCAGGTAGATGATCAACGGTCACCGCGGAGGTCGGCCAGGATCTCGGCTGTGCCGGAGGACTGACTGACACGTGGCAACGACTGAAAGTCCACGACGCTGGCTGCCGGCCGGACCTGCCCTGCCAGCAGCAGCCGCTCGAACGGGGACGAAGACGGAGGGATCAGTGTGGCCGCTATCTCGCCGTTGTTCGTGACGTCGATGGTTTCGCCGTTTTTCACACGCTCCAGGATTTTGCTGCTCTGGTTCCGCAGTTCGCGGTGCGGAATGGTTGTCATGGCTGCCTCCGTAGCAATCGTAGCAACCACCGGGAAGGCGCGCCAGCAGATGTCACTCCGGAGGGGGCCGACGTCGGGCGTTTCAAGCGGGTGCAGTCCCTCCAGCGCCCAGTCCCAGCGGACTGCCTCCTGCAAACGTCTGGAAAATGTAGACGGGCGTTCCGCGGCGGCGTAAATTACCGCCATCACACTGTGTAGGAGGCCAGCATGTCCGCACCCCAAGCCAGCCAGGAACCACAAGGAGCCGGCTCCGGCCGCGGCTGCGACACCGTGGGCATGGTGGTGATGCACGGGATGCTGTGGCGACAGTTTGGCGAAGCCCCGCGGCTCGTCCGCGAGGTGCGGCCGGGCGACACGGAACGCGCCGACGTGGTGGGAACGCACATTGCGGAGTTCACCGACATACTGCACAACCATCACGCCACGGAGGACGAGCGGCTGTTCACCACGCTGGAGTCGAGGTCGCCCGCATGCGCCCTTCACGTGGAGCAGATGAAGGCCGAACACCGGGCAGCGGCTGCCGTGGCGCAGCAACTGGGCGGCGAACTGCAGGCCTGGCGCGACAGTGCCGGCTCGGCCGCCCGCGACCGGACGGCACAGCTTCTCGACGAGCCGAATGACGTCCTCAACCCGCACATGGGCCAGGAAGAGCGGACAATCCTCCCCGTTGCCTCCGCGACGATGAGCCAGCACGAGTGGGACGCCTTTGGCAGGCACGCCATGGCCAGCGCGCCGAAGAACCGGCTGCTGATCCAGCTGGGCTACGCCGTGGACCCCCTCACGCCCGACGAGCGGACAGTGTGGATGAAGGCAAGCGTTCCGGCGCCGGTCCGGGCGCTCTACGGCCTGGTTGGCCGGCGCTTGTACGAAAAGGACCACCAGCTCATCTACGGCACCGTTCCGAGCTAGCCGGAAGGGCGCCTTTGAGACGCTACCCACGTGGGAGGACGGCATCGCCGCCATCCGTTTCGAGGCCCTTCCGTAGCCGGCGGGAACCGGCTGAAGAGCTGTCGGAAGCCAGCGGCAATGTAACGAACTGGTAACATAAGGTGGATGCGCTCAAATTCTGATCAAACCAGAGTGACGCAGCTGGATGGCCTCAGGGGCCTTGCTGCCCTGGTTGTTGTTGCCTGTCACGTCGTGTCCACGCTCCCGGGTATCGGGAGCGCTGTGAGTGGCGACCGTTCCGCGGGGCTCACGACGGCGGGGACTTGGGCTGTGTTTTCTCCGCTGCACGTGCTCTGGAATGGCACTCCGGCTGTTCACGTCTTTTTTGTGCTGTCCGGCTTCGTCCTGGTTCTGCCGTTCACCCGTCCGGGCGCGGCCAGAAGCTGGGCCCAGTACTACGCCAAGCGGTTTTTCCGCCTGTACCTGCCGGCCTGGGCGTCCCTGGCGGTGGCTGTGGCGCTGATGGCCATCGTTCCCCGGTCGGCGTCGCCGTTGCAGAGCCCGTGGGCGGACATGTATGTGATCGACCCCAGTGTGGGCCAGGTCCTCAAGGACGGCCTGCTCCTGCTGAATGCAAGCACCATCAACACCCCGCTCTGGTCCCTCAAATGGGAGGTCCTGTTCTCCCTCCTGCTCCCGGTCTACGTCCTCATCGCCCTCCGGGCCAGGCGCCTCTGGCACCTGAAGATCGCCCTCGCCCTTTTGCTGGCACTTGCGGGAGCCCTGCTGCGCCTGGACTGGCTGTCCTATCTGCCGATTTTCGCCATCGGGGCCGTCCTTGGCGCCGAGCGTGAGCGGATCGGGAAGCTGACCCGGTCCTGGCCCCGGCTGGTCTGGCTCTTCGTAGCCGCCGCTGGCATCTTCCTGGCCAATGCGGAATGGATCAGCCCTGAACAGCCGATCCCCGGTGTCGAGGCCGTTGTGACGGTGGGCGCGACGCTGATCGTCCTGCTGTTCATCTCCTGCGGCTCGGCCAAGCGGCTCGGGGACACGGCCGCGGCGCAGTGGCTGGGGCGCGTGTCGTTCAGCCTCTACCTGGTGCACCTTCCGATCATCCTGGCCGGCGTCACCCTGCTGCGGTCCGTCTCACTTCCGCTGGCGCTCGCCGTTTCCGTGGCCGCCTCGCTCGTGATCGCCGAGCTGTTCTTCCGGTTTGTGGAACAGCCTTCGCACCGGCTGTCGATGGCCATGGGCCGCGCCGTGGGGCGCCGGACACGCCGCGAGGCACCGGACAACACTGGCGCCACGGACAACGTGTCCACCCAGTCCGCCCCGGGCTCTGCAGCCGCCCATGACAACCCGGACAGGCCGGCTGTCCGGGCCATGGCCGGTGCAGGCTCCGGCCGCCGCGGGTGAAGGCCCACGGCAAGTCCCGACCGCAGCCCGGTCCTGACAGTCTCCCGCCAGGGAGCCCTCAGTAAGCCCCGCTCCGGCCTCGGCCACCTTCTTCCTTGCCACCTGTTTTCGCTAGGCTGTAGCTGTGAGCCAACCGCTGGACGAGGGTCCCTTCTTTCACGGCACGAAAGCCAGCCTCCGGGACGGGGATCTCCTCAGGGCGGGCTTCAGGTCGAACTACCGTCCCGAAGTCGTGATGAACCACATCTACTTCACTGCCCTTCCGAACGGTGCCGGACTCGCTGCGGAACTCGCGCCGGGTGACGGAGCCCCGCGCGTCTACGCCGTCGAGCCGACCGGGGCATTCGAGGACGACCCGAACGTGACCGACAAGAAATTCCCCGGCAACCCCACCCGGTCATATCGCAGCAGTGCCCCGCTCAGGGTCTTAGGCGAAGTCACCGATTGGGAACGACAGACGCCCGAGGCGCTACAGGCATGGAAAGAACGCCTGGCAGCGCTCCGTGCGGACGAGCGCGGCCAAATCATCAACTAACCCGTCGGCTGGACCAGGCTCCAGCCGGTCACGGCCACATACCCGCCGCTTACCATGTCCAGGTCGGCCGGCAGACGGGTCCGGTCGGCGCCGGAAAAGGGCGCGACGAGGATCGCGCCCACCCTGGTATCTCCGGCGCCGGCCATGGCGTTCCAGCCCAGGGCCGCCTGGGCTGCGGCACCCGGAGCAACGGTGATAGCGCGGGGGCCAGGGTCTGTAGTCATGAAAGAGCCGCCGCGGACCGTCAGGACGTCCATGGCCCAGCCGTCGGTGTCGTCGAAGGCGACGTCGGGATAGCCATTGAGCACGCAGGGAACCGTGCCGGAATTGACCAGCCGGATGGGCATGCCGCGGTGGCCGGTGGCGGCGTCCGATTCGCCGAGGGAAATCGCCACCTGCCCGCTGCGGCACCAGCTCGGATCCGGAGTTTGTTGCGCGGGGCCCACGGTTGGCGAGCCGTACACAACGGGCGGCCGGGCGGGCGACGGCGAGGGCGCGGGCCGGACCTGGGCGGCATTGGCGGCGGCGCGGGTTGCCGCTCCGGACAGCGGCGCCGCGGCCACCAGCAGTGCGGCGCAGATGGCAGTCGCAGCGAGGAGGGCCCCGAGCCGCCCCTGGGGCCGTCGTCGGCCCGGGCCGATTCTCCGTGGAGCCTGCAGGCCATCCGGGCCGCCGTCCGGGCCGCCGTTGTCACCCTCGTCGGCCGTCCTGCTGCGGGCCGCACGGATCCAGACCACGGCAGGAATCCAGCCCCACACAACGCCCCAGTAGCCGGCGGTCAGCATGGCCGGGCCGCCGCTGTCGAGCAACATCGCCATGCGCGGTGGCGGCCACTGCGCCGAGATGCTCCCGGCGGACCAGAGCACGCTGGTGAAGAAAGACGCGAGCACCACGCACAGCCATACGCTCATCATGGCCGTCCGGTTGTCGGACTGGTCCGACGGGCGGGAAACCAGCAAGCGCAGCAGGATCAGCAGCATGCCCAGCAGCGTCAAAACGGAGAGGACGGGAATGAGCATCGGCCACGGCGCCGCCGCATGCCAGCTGGAAGCGGCAACTGTTTCCGGGACCACCAGCCTGGTGAGCGAGACCGGAAAGGCGCTGAACCAGCTCAGTGCCGTGAACAATGCCCCGCTGACGAGCCAGCCGATTCCTGCCGCCGCTGCCGTTGCCGCCGTCGCTGCGCTGCGCGGCGTACCCCCAATACGATTCCCCATGCCGGCCAGCCTAATGCAGCCCGCGCCGAGGACCGGCGATCGTGGTGCTGATGGACAACCCCGCCGTGGAGCAGTGCGTCCGGCGAGGCAGGCCGGGGTGCGCGGCTTCGTCAGCCGGCGGCTCCGCGGAGGCTAGGCGGCCTGGTTGAACCGGACCATGTTGCCGGACGGGTCGCGGAAAGCGCAGTCACGCGGGCCCCACGGCTGGGCGATGGGTTCCTGGAGGACCTCCGCGCCGGCCGCGCGGACTTTCTCGAACGTAGCGTCGAGATCGTCCGTGCGGAACACGATGTTCGGCAGGACACCCTTGACGAGCAGCTGCTGGAGGGCGTCGCCGTCGTCCGTCGAGCGGCCGGCGTGCGGGACGGACAGCACGAGCTCCAGATCCGGTTGCGCCGCGCTGCCGAGGGTGACCCAACGCTGCCCGTCCGAGCCGACGTCGTTGCGCACTTCGAGGCCGAGCACGTCGCGGTAGAACGCGAGCGACTCGTCCAGGTCGTTGACGGTGATGTGTGAGTACTGCAGTGAAATGTTCATGTCTCCACGCTATTACTGCGCTCGCGGGGGCGCTTCTTCAATCCTGCTCGGCCTGCGCGCGGGCCGGGTGCGCAGCCGGGCAATGCACGGCGGCATCGCCTGTACCGCGTGATGCTCCCGGGCCCGGTATTCGCTGGGCGTGATACCGACGATTTCGGTGAACCGCGAGCTGAACGATCCCAGCGAGGTGCAGCCGACCTCCATGCACGCGTCCGTCACGCTGACACCGGCCCGCAGCAGCGCCATGGCGCGTTCGATCCGCCGGGTCATCAGATAGTTGTAGGGCGACTCACCGTACGCCGCCTTGAACTGGCGGGAGAAGTGCGCCGCGGACATCAGCGCGCCGGCGGCCATGGTGGGCACATCGAGCGGCCGGGCGTAGTCGCGGTCGATCAGGTCCCGGGCCCGGCGCAGGTGCGCCAGGTTGGCCAACTCCTGCGGTGTCATGTCGCCATTCTAGATCCGCGAACGTCCCGGCGGAGGGGCGCAAGTGAGGTGCCGGGGGAGCCGTGGAAACCGCGGTGGTAATCTTCTCCGGAAATCTCCTGTATTGTTGATCCTGTTGTTGTGTTTATGCAGTTCGTAGTTCAGGCAGTACGCAAGGTTGAAAGACCTTGTTCTTCTGAAGCAGCGGTTTTGAGCACCCCACACCGGAGGACCCGAAAGTCGGGACTTTTCCTCCACCTTCACGAAGGACAAAAAATAATGGCTACTGGTACCGTCAAATGGTTTAACGCTGAAAAGGGCTTCGGCTTCATTTCCCCCGATGACTCCTCACAGGACGTCTTCGCACACTACTCCGCGATCGCCTCTTCCGGCTTCCGCTCACTCGAAGAGAACCAGAAGGTCTCCTTCGAAACCGAGCAGGGCCCCAAGGGTCCCCAGGCCGTAAACATCCAGGCTCTCTAAGACTTAGCTTCCAGCTAACTCTTCTGAGTCCGGAACCTTACAGGTTTCGAGCAGGGTCCGTCTTTGACGGGCCCTGCTTTTGTTTAACCCAAGCGTGCTTCGTCCCACGTTGCCAGCATCGCGGGCGGGCCGGCGCTTATCCGGCGGCGCGGTAGTCGGAAAACAGCGTGGCCGGGATGGGGCCCTTCAACATTTCCGCTGACAGACCGTGCAGTCTCGCCAGATTCTCGCGGAACCAGACATCGTAGGGATCGTCCGACGCCGCCAGCATCTGGAAGGCCTTGGCCAGATCCTCGCCCTCATGGAACAGGCAGACGAAATCCCCCTCCGGGGTCTGCATCAGGCTGGCGACTTCCCGGGTAATGCCCATGCGCTTCCTCGAGCGGTCGTGTTCCTCCCCCCGCGGACCGGTCACCTCCGCATTGAGTTCTTTCCACTCCTCCAGTTTGCCGGGCAAAATTGGCGCGAACCACGTAATGCATTCCATGACAGCTGTCCTTTCACACAACGGCGGGCGCCGGGGTAATCCTTTCGGCACAGCTGAATGTTAGTCCCGCGGACGACGGCGGGACAGGGCTTCCGGAATCGGCTCAGGACCTGCCCAACTCCCGTTAGCTCACGCGGGAACGCCGTGGCGCCGGGCCAGGAACGCGGTCAGCGCGGGATTGTCGATCTCCCTTGCCAGCCAGGGCACGGACTGGGCGGCAGCCTGGTCCCCGAGCACCGCCCGGTGTGACTGCGCCCGGACCACGAACTCGCGCATGCCGCTGCGGCTGGCCAGCGCCGCCAGCCGGTCCACAAATTTTGATGCCCGCGGCGAGCCCGTGGCGATGGTGACTTCCGCCGCGGCGTCCAGCAGCCGGGCCGTGTACCAGAGGTACCAGGGAGTGGGTTCCAGGCCCCGGTCGATCCAGTGCTCGGCGGCTGCCAGGTCGCCGTGCGTCAGGTACAGCCGGGCCTCGGCACCGGCCGCCAGTGCCATGTAGCAGTGGTCGCCGGCCAGGTCTGCCATCACCCAGGACCGGTCAATCAAGGCGGCGGCATCCTCCAGCTGGCCGGCGGCAAGGTACGTTTCGCCCCGCACGCCGGCGACAAACGGCTCGAACGCGGTCCAGTGTTCCTCCGCGATCCAGTCCAGGGCCCGGTCCAGGGCTGCGGCGGCCGGCTCCAGCTCCCCGCGGAGCAGATGGACCCGCCCCAGCAGCGCCTCGCTGAAGGCCTGCTGCCGGCGGTTCCGGACTTCCTTCGCGAGCCGTCCGGAGTCGGTGAAGGCCGTCACCGCGTCCCCGTAGTGCGCGGTGTCTGACGCCAGCATGCCCTGGATCGCGAGGATCCGGGCCTGCTCGTCGGGGATCCCGCGTGCCGACTGCATCGCCCGGTCCAGCCAGCCGGCCGCGCGGTCCGGGACGCCGCGCTGCACGGAGAGGTAGCCCAGTTCGCGGAAGGCAGCGGCGGCGGTCCGGGAGACGCCGTCGGGCGCTTCGGCCGACAGCGCGCGGTGCAGGAAATCGGCGACCTCGGCACCGCGGCCGCCGGCCTGGTGGATCAGGGCCCCGGCCAGTGTCACGAGGGACTCGGCCACCAGGTGCGGTGCGGCGGTGCGCTGGGCCAGGACGACGGCGAGCCGCAGTTGCTCCAGGCCCCGGTCGACGGCTCCCGCCGAGAGGGAGGTGCTGCCGGCGTCGAGGTAAGACCGGACAGTGGAGACGGTGGCGGGGATCCCGGGGTCGGCGGCCGGAGCCGAGGCGGACAAGGCCCGACGCACTTCCGCCGGCAGCGGGAGGCCGAGTTCACGGTGGTACAGGTCAGCGCATTTGGTGACCTCCGCCCGGGCCCGATGGTGCTCGCCCAGGGCAACGAGTGCTTTCACGAGAACTGCGGTGCAGTCCGCATGGAAGGGATCCCGGCGCAGCGCCAGCGTGGCCAGCTCGACAGCCTCGGCGGCGCCCCCTGAGGCGAGGGCGGCCAGCGACGCTTCGTACAGCAGCGACTGGACGCAGTTCTCGAGCCGGTACCGCTGGTCCGCCAGCCAGGCGTCGAAGACGGGGCTGTCCGCAAAGGTGAGCCCTTCCAGCAGCTGGCCGTCGAAGTGCCGCGGATCCAGGTCGTGGCCGTTGGCGGAGCCGACCAGTTCCAGAGCATCGCAGCGCCAGGGCGGCAGCATGGCCACCCGCAGCGGGTCCCCGGAAATGGAAACGCCGGCCAAGGTCCGGCGCAGCTCGGAGAGGTTCCAGCGCAGGGCGCCCAGCGGATCCGCGGCATCCGGGAACAGCAGTGCGGCGGTCCGGGTCCGGCTGATGCCCTCCGGCTGCAGGGCAAGGTAGGCCAGCACAGCCCAGGCTTTGCGGCCCTTGGGCTGTGCTGGAGTGGCGCCTGGGGACTCGATCCTGGGCGGACCGAGAAGCCGAATCCACGTCTCGGCCATAGGAATAACTTTACGCCGCGGGCTCTCCGGCGTCGCGGGTATTCGGCCGCGGGGATTCACACGGTTGCTCACACGGCGGCTGGACACACTGGAGTCATCCAATCCACTCAGCACCTGAGGTGAATCAACAATGGAAGTACTGACCGTCCTGCTCGCTGGAACCATCCTTGTCGGCGTTCCCAGCACCCTCCTCGCCATCCTGAGGGATGGCCGGGGCCACACTCCGGAAGTGCGGTCCCGCGAGCCCTGGAAGGCTGGCAACCTGCCCAGCGAACCGTACTCGGTGTCCCGCTCGTGGTACCTGCCGGGGGCCTGGATGCGGTAGCGGCTGACGTCTCCCGACCGGTTTCGGCACCCTGCTGGCTATTTCAGAGCACTTCCAGTTCAACGGCCTGGCTGCCGGGGCGACAGCCAGGACGTCCGTAACCCCGACGTGCGCCTCGCCCGAGGAAGCCAAGGCGTTCACGGAAACGGACGAGTAGCAGACGTACAAACGGATGGTGTCGTCCGTGCGCATCATCCAACCGGAATAGGGAGCGGGCCATGCCCAGCCAAGCGATTGACTCTCCAACAGATTTACACTCGCCAACAGATTTCCACAGACTCAGCGTGTTCCTGGCTCGCCGAACGGGGGATGCGGACTATGCCCAGGTACTGGCCATGGACGCGTTCCGCTGGGCACTGAGCCAAACGCGGGAAGGAATCGAGGTCCCGTTTGGAGCGCTGCTCGCCGCGTCGTCACGCCCGGCGGCCGCAGCCATCCGGGAGAAGGACAGCGAGGTGGCACAGCAGGAATCCATGGCCGGGATCATCGCGTCCCTCCGCCCCAAAGAGCGCGAAGCGCTGAGGCTCGTCTACTGGGACCAACTCAGCATGGGCGAACTCGCTGACTACTTGGGTTGTTCCATGACGCGCGCGGGCGCGCTCTTGGACAGGGCCTACAGGCACGCGGGCCGGCGGGCCCAGCGGCTCGGCTACGACGTGGCGGGCAGCACCGATGAAACCCCTTGAGCAACAGATTTCTGATGCAGCGCCGCGCGTCCAATCGCCGTGGCTTCCCGTCGACGCCGGTTCAAGCATGGCGTCCGATGGGTACGACGCGCTTGGACCCGGCTTGTCGACGACCCGATCCCGGCAGGGAGGCGTTGGGAGGAAACTCATGCACGCCGTCCTGGCGTTCACCCTGTTGGCCGCAGGAGGGTTGGGCATGGCTGCCGCACTCACGCCGGCATCGAAGCAACAGGGCGTCAACGCCGGCGAAGGCCGCCCCGGGGGGAGCGCCCCGGCCGTCGCCGGCTTCCCAGCCTCCTCGATGGAATGGCGTACCGCTGCCTTGGTCACGCCGTGGGCCGATGCCTCCAGCTCCGTCGAGGCAAGCATCCAGCTCCCGGTCGCTTGGAGCGTGCACCGGCATGAGCCGTCGGCCGGGTATCCCGGACTGCACGCCACCGTGTTTGATGAGAACTCTTTGCCCGTTGCCATGCTTTATCTCGGCCCGTCCGCCGACCCGCAAGCGTGTCCACTCCCCCTGGAACCCGGACTGCAACTACAACGTGCTGACGTCACCACAGGCGCAGAGCTGCTGGATCCGGCCCTGGCCTCCGCCTTCTCGTATGGGCTAACAGCAGAGAAGGAACCCAGGGGATCCTTCGGACTCGTGCCGCAGACATCAGGCGGGAACGGCTACGGGGATTCGGTCCATGTCCCTGGGGCGCCGCCGTTGATCCTCAGATTCGGCGCTGTCGTGGGACTCGACTCGCCGGGCCATGCCGCAGCTGCCCCCAGATCCAGTTATGCACGCATGTTTTCATCAACTGAAGATGCGCGGCGCTACGTCCGTTCGGAGGAATTCGCCGCGCTCAAACGGCTCACCAGTTCGCTGACATTCTCATTCCCTGCGGATCGGTCGCTGCTCTGGCAACTGCCGGACCACAGACTCCCCTCGAACTGACGTAGGCCAAAGCCAGGCTCGACGGCGGACTTGCTCACCCACCCGGCGCTCCTCCGGGCACAACACTGGGGCACAACACTCCGGTGACACCGCAGCACCAGATCAGGGAAGACGTCGTTGACGAGACCGTCGTCGTCACCGCGGACCAGTCGACGAGCGGACCAACTGACCCCTACAGACCGGGCCAGCGCAGCGGAAGCAACCAGCGCCCGGCTGGAATGGCTGCAGGACAGGCTGAACTGTGGCAACATCGCGATCGACGACGCGCTGAAGCGGTATCGGCAGTATGTGTCCCATGTGGCGTTCCTGGACGACGTGCCTGTTGCCCGCTGGCGTCGCTATTTCCGTTCAGCCTTTTGGGGGTTCCCCTACGGGGCCTTGGGGATGATGATCCACAGCGCGATGTAGACGAGCTCGCCGACGCCGAACAGGCCGAAGAGCACGAAGCCGATGCGGATCAGCGTCACGGGGATACCGAAGCGGTCAGCCAGAGCCGCGCAGACCCCCGCGATAATCTTGCTCTTCCTGGGCCTCACCAGAGATCGTTCCATCCCGCCAAGGTAGCAGTGCGGTGCTGCCAAGAGAACAGGCCAGATGATCACGACGCCGGCCCTTCGGGTCCGGGGTTGCCGCAAGGGTCGAGGGCGGCAACATTGCGGACTGTGACGCGGTACACAAAACCCGCCCGGGCCCGTAAGTGGCCCGATGGAGGGCGGTGGGGCCCGTAATCCCCGCCAATCCGGGGGTTCCGCCACCTGGGAGCCGCCCCGCCGGTGGATTTGTGCCGGGAGCCCCGGGCCTGTAAAGTTATTCGAGTCGCCGCCGCTGATGCGGAAAGATAGCGACCGACCCCCTGATAAACGGCCTGGAAAATGGCGCTGTTTTTTATGCGCTGATTTCGGGTGGGTATCCTCTTCTGGACGTGTGGATCGCGGAAACGTTGATTTGCATAGCTCCGGGGGTTCGGGTAAGTTAGTGAAGTTGCTCCGGAGTGATCCGCGACCTGTGGTTGTGGTGGTGCCGGGTGTGTCTGTTGTTTGAGAACTCAATAGTGTGCCAAGTTTGTTGATACCAATTTATTGTATTGAATTGGTTGAATTGACTGGATCCGCCACCCCGTGGTGTGGTCTGGTTTTTACAGCTGGTTTCAAATTTTGTGCAGGGTGTGCATCCCGTTTTCCCGGGGGCGCATGTTGTGTCTGTTTTACTTCAACGGAG
>NZ_JBWZCG010000010.1:0-137284 GCF_059383415.1 Pseudarthrobacter sp. RHLT1-30-1 | reverse complement strand
CATGGATGCTCCTGTCGATATGCCGGTGCCGCGGAGGGAGAAAGTGAAGGGGGGGTGGTGCCCCCCCCCCCCCCCCCCTCTCCCCCCCCCCCCCTCTCCCCCCCCCCCCCCCCCCCCGCCGGGCTACTTCTTTTCCGGCGGGGCGACGGTGTCGGCCGCAACCACTTTGATCAGCTCGGGCGCAAAGGTGCTGCCGGTCTGGACCAGCTTGACCTGGTACATGTCCTGGACCAGGGCGTGGTCCGAGGCGCGGACGGTGACTTTGCCCTTGGGTCCGTCGAAGCTGAAGCCCTCGAGCGCCTTGACCATGGCGTCGGCGTCGGAGCCGCCTTCCTTGATGGCCTGGACAATCATCTGGCCGGCGACGAAGCCGTCGGGGGTGAACAGATCGGCTTTCTTGCCGGCTTTCTCGACCGCGGCGATCATCTTCTTTTCCACCTCGGTGCCCGAGGCGCCCGGGAAGTAGTGGTTCAGGAAGCTGATCTTGGAGGTGGCCTCGCCGTAGGCGCCGAAGGTGGCGGCGTCGCCGAGCCCGGTGACGACCGGTGCGGCGTCGAAGGCGCCCTGCTGGCTCAGGGTCTGCCACATGGTGCCGGACGTTGCCCCGGCCCAGGCCACGAAAACCATATCCGGCTTCGCGTCGATGAGCTGGCGGGCGAACGGGGTGAGCTCCTGTCCGTCCGGAACCAGGACGGCCTCCACATTGGCGCCCTTGGCTCCGAGGACGGCCTTGACGGCGGCGACATTGCCCTGGCCGAAGGCGTTGTCCTGCGCGAAGACGACGACCTTCTTGCCGTTGGTGTCGATGAACGAGCCGGCGGTGGCGACGTCCTGCAGGCTCTGGCGGCCCGAGCGGAAGGTGTACTTGTTGATGCCCTGGATCGCGTCGGTCGCGGCGGGACCGGAGATGTAGAGGACCTTGTTCTGGGCGGCCTGTTCGGCCAGCTTGAGTGCGATGCCGGAGACGACGGTGCCGCCGATGATCTTGTAGCCCTTGCCGATCAGGTCCTTCGCGGCCGTGACGGCCTTGTCCGGGTCGCCGCCGTCGTCGGCGTAGGTGAGGTTGATCTTGGCGCCGTTGACTTCGCCGGTCCCGCCGGTGGCGTGCTCGATGCCCGCCTGCAGGCCCTCGTAGTAGGTGGCGCCGTAGGCTGCCAGTGGTCCGGTCTTGGAGTAGATGATGCCGACATTGACAGGCTCGGCGGCCTTGGTGCTGCCCGACGCGGCTGGCGCTGCGCTGCCGGCAGTGGGCGCACAGGCGCTGAGGGCGAGCCCGGTGGCCATCACGGCGGCCATCAGGAACTTCTTTGTATCCTTCACGGGATGCCTTTCGTTGAGAATCCGCGGAATCTGGCGGGAACTGACTGGATCATGCGCTGAACCTGAAAGGTGATTCAGATTACGGCAAACCTATGATGCAGCGCAGATCGTGTCAACGGATTTCAAGGTCGGCTTTGCAACGTTATGGCAACGGTTTGGGAAGCTGGTCGTTGGGGGCCGCTGCAATCGTCCCGAGGGGCGGCGTAAGGATCCTGCGGCTACGGCGGCTGCGTCAGGCGGTGGCGGTGGCATCCTCGGCCGTGGGCCGGCAGACGGAGGTCATAAAGGGCGTGAATTCGCTTGCGGCGCCGAGCCGGAGCCCGGCGCTGTGGGTCAGCACGCCGTCGTCGACCCGGAAGGTGTGCCTGGACGTGCCGCGCTCGCTGCGCCGTTCCATGGTGAGGACGCCGTCCTGCCAGCTGGCACGGGCCGGCGCTTCCGGCGGCAGGCCCATGCTGTTGACGTGGTACCAGAGGGTGTCCGGACGGTCCGGGTCCATCGTGAACACACCGTGGCCCTCGGAACGGCCGCCGTCGGCCTCCGTGTGCCGGTAGCTGTGGGTGACGGCCCGGCCGGCGGCCGCACGGGCGAAGGTCAGTTCAATGGCAGCGGAACGCGCCGGGCCCCAGGGCGTGGCCTCCCACCGCGTGGTGCCGGTCCAGTGCCCCAGGAACACCTCAAGCGCCTCGTGGGCACTGCCTGACAGCGGACGGTCCATGGTTCCTCCCAAGTGGAGTTCCTCCCGCGTGAGCCCGTCCCCATCATCACGCGGTGCCGCCCACCCTGTCTAGGTCCGGACCTGCCTTCTTCGGCCGGTGCAGGCCCAGCTCAGGGGCCCGCCGGGCCGGGGCCAGAGTCCGGACCTAGAGGCCGAAGGTCTCGGTTTCCGCGAAGGGGCCCACCACGGTCACGGTCCGCGGGGCGGCCGCGAGTTCGCGGGCCAGCTCCTGGACTTCGGCGGCCGTGACGGCCTTGATCTGGCGCAGGGTCTCGTCGATGTCCTGGTATTCGCCGGAGACCAGTTCCGCGCGGCCCAGCCGGGACATCCGGGAGCCGGTATCCTCCAGAGCCAGCACGATCCCGCCGCACAGCTGCCCGACGGCCTTGCGGAGTTCCTCGTCGGAGATTCCGCCCCGGGCCAGCTTGTCGAGTTCGGCGCCGAGCAGGTCAACAACCTGCCGGACCTTTGACGGGGTGCACCCGGCGTACATGCCGAAGTAGCCGGCGTCGGCGTAGGAGGAGGCAAAGGAGTAGGTCGAGTAGACCAGTCCGCGCTTTTCGCGGACTTCCTGGAACAGCCGGGAGGACATGCCCCCGCCCAGCACCGCGTTCAGGACGCTCATCACGAAGCGGCGGTCGTCGGTGGCGACAATGGTGGGGCAGCCCATGATGATGTTTGCCTGCTCCACGGGGCGCTTGATCACGTGCAGCCCGGCCGTGCCGGTGATGGCGGCGCGGTCGGTGGAGCGGCGCTGCACCGGTGCGGCGTCGGGCTCCAGGCTCCAGCCGGCGGAGTGCAGGGCGTCCACGACCAGTCCGCAGACGACGTCGTGGTCCAGTCCCCCAGCGGCGGTGATGACGAGCTCGTCCGGGCGGTAGTAGCGGCGGTAGTGGTCCCAGACCGAGTCGCGGGCGACGGCGCGGATGGCGTCCGGGGTTCCGCCGATCGGGCGGCCCAGCGGGTGCGTGCCCAGCACTGCGGCGACGAAGTGTTCGTGGGCGACGTCGGTGGGGTCGTCGCTGTCCATCGCGATTTCCTCGAGGATGACGTCGCGTTCCTGCTCCATCTCCTGCGGGTCCAGCACGGCGCCGGTGATCATGTCCGCGATGACGTCGATCGCCATCGGCAGGTCGGTGTCCAGCACTCGGGCGAAGTAGCAGGTGCTCTCCTTCGCCGTGGCGGCGTTGGATTCCCCGCCCACCTCGTCGAAAGCCGAGGCGATCTCCAGGGCGGTGCGCCGTTTGGTGCCCTTGAACAGCAGGTGCTCCAGGAAGTGGGTGGAGCCGTGCTGGCCGGGGGCCTCATCGCGGGAGCCGACGCCGACCCAGAAGCCGATGGTGGCCGAGCGCTGGCCCGGCATCGCCTCGGTCAGCACACGGACGCCGCCGGGCAGCACCGAACGGCGCACCTCGGAACCGCCGTCGGCGCCGTGGATCAGGGTGTCAGCGTGCTGGTTCTGCTCAAGCGGCAGGGGGACGACAGTCATCAAGGCCTTTCAGTAAACACATGCCAAATCTGCCTGCCATCGTACCAGCGGGACGCTGCCCCGGCAGTCCGGTCGCGGCGGCGGGAACGGGGGCATGAACCTCCGCCGGTTTTGAATGGGGGGGGGACGGGTGGGGGCCCCACCCCCCCCGCCACTTGGTTCAAGAAAGACTACTCTGCGGTCTCCAGGGAAACCTCAGCGTCGTCAGCGTTCTCTGAGCCCGCCTCGTCAGCCACAACGGGTGACAGGGAGAGCTTGCCGCGGTCGTCGATCTTGGTGATTTCCACCTGGATCTTCTGGCCGACGGAGACGACGTCGTCGACGTTGTCCACGCGCTTGCCGCCGGCGATCTTGCGCAGCTCGGAGATGTGCAGCAGACCGTCCTTGCCCGGAGTCAGGGAAACGAAGGCGCCGAAGGTCGTGGTCTTGACGACCGTGCCCAGGTAGCGCTCGCCGATTTCCGGGATCTGCGGGTTGGCGATGGCGTTGATCGCGGACCGTGCTGCGTCGGCAGACGGGCCGTTCGTGGCGCCAATGTAGACAGTTCCGTCGTCCTCGATCGAGATGTCGGCTCCGGTGTCTTCCTGGATCTGGTTGATCATCTTGCCCTTCGGGCCGATGACCTCGCCGATCTTGTCTACCGGGATCTTGACCGCGATGACGCGCGGCGCGAACTCGGAGAGCTCGTCCGGGGTGTCGATCGCGGAGTTCAGCACGTCCAGGATGTGCAGGCGGGCTTCGCGGGCCTGCTTCAGGGCGGCTGCCAGGACGGAGGCCGGGATGCCGTCGAGTTTCGTGTCCAGCTGGATGGCCGTAACGAACTCGGCGGTGCCGGCGACCTTGAAGTCCATGTCTCCGAAGGCATCTTCGGCGCCGAGGATATCGGTCAGGGCGGCGTAGCGGGTCTGGCCGTCAACCTGGTCGGAGACCAGGCCCATGGCGATACCGGCAACAGCGGCCTTCAGCGGCACACCTGCGTTGAGCAGGGACAGCGTGGAGGCGCAGACGGAACCCATCGACGTCGAACCGTTGGAGCTGAGAGCCTCAGACACCTGGCGGATGGCGTAGGGGAATTCCTCGCGGGACGGCAGCACCGGCATGATGGCGCGCTCCGCGAGGGCACCGTGGCCGATTTCGCGGCGCTTCGGGGAACCGACGCGGCCGGTCTCGCCGGTGGAGTACGGCGGGAAGTTGTAGTTGTGCATGTAGCGCTTGCGCGTGACGGGAGACAGCGAGTCGATCTGCTGTTCCATCTTGAGCATGTTCAGCGTGGTGACACCCATGATCTGGGTCTCGCCGCGTTCGAAGATGGCCGAGCCGTGGACGCGGGGCAGAACTTCAACCTCGGCGGTGAGCTGGCGGATGTCCGTCAGGCCACGGCCGTCGATGCGGATCTGGTCCGTGAGGATGCGCTGGCGCACGACGTGCTTGGTGACGGAGCGGAAAGCTGCGGACAGCTCCTTCTCGCGGCCTTCGAACTGGCCAGCCAGGGAAGAGGTGACCTCATCCTTGAGCTCGTCGGAGGCGGTGTCGCGCTCCTGCTTGTCGGCGATCTGGAAGACAGCGGCCAGCTTCTGCGCGGCAGCGGACTCAACTGCGGCGTAGACGTCGTCCTGGTAGTCCAGGAAGACCGGGAACTCGACGGTCGGCTTGGCGGCGCGGGCTGCCAGGTCGGACTGCGCTTCGCAGAGTGCCTTGATGAACGGCTTGGCAGCCTCGAGGCCCTCGGAGACAACCTCTTCGGTCGGGGCGGTGGCGCCCTGTTCCTTGATGAGGTTCCAGGAGTTGTCGGTGGCTTCGGCTTCAACCATCATGATGGCGACGTCGTCGTTCTTGATGCGGCCGGCAACGACCATGTTGAAGACGGCGTTCTCGAGCTGGGAGTGCTTCGGGAACGCGACCCACTGCGAGCCGTGCTCGTCGGCGACGAGGGCAACGCGGACGCCGCCGATCGGGCCGGAGAAGGGCAGGCCGGAAAGCTGGGTGGACATCGAGGACGCGTTGATCGCAACCACGTCGTAGAGCTCGTCCGGGTTGATGGACAGCACGGTGACGACGATCTGGACCTCGTTGCGCAGGCCCTTGACGAAGGCGGGGCGCAGCGGGCGGTCCATCAGGCGGCAGGCCAGGATGGCTTCCGTGGAGGGACGGCCTTCGCGGCGGAAGAACGACCCCGGGATGCGGCCGGCGGCGTACATACGCTCTTCGACGTCGACGGTCAGCGGGAAGAAGTCGAAACCTTCACGCGGGTGCTTGCCGGCGGTGGTGGCGGACAGCAGCGCGGTCTCTTCGTCGATGTAGACCATCGCTGCGCCGGCTGCCTGCTTGGCAAGGCGGCCGGTTTCAAAGCGGATTACACGCTTGCCGAAGCGGCCATTGTCAATGATTGCTTCTGAGAACTGGATTTCGGGACCCTCCATAGAGAGTCACCTCCGTTTCATGGTTCACGGAGTCCAGCCGCATCAACCCAGTCCAGCGTCTGTCTGCTGGCCTGCACTGCACCCGGTCGTCGATCGAGACCCACGGGCTAGGGCTTCACTCGTTGAAGCCGTTCCCGGAAGTCACTACCGAAGACCGCGAATGCGTGATGCGGTTGATCCTCCTGTTGAGTTTTATTTGAAGAAGGCGGCCCTTTCCGGTCCGGAAGGGGCCGCCCCTTAAAGCTGACTAGCGGCGCAGGCCGAGACGCTCGATGAGCGCACGGTAGCGGGTGATGTCAGTGTTCTTGAGGTAGGTCAGCATGCGCTTGCGACGACCAACCATGGCCAGCAGACCGCGCTGGGTGTGGTAATCGTGCTTGTGCACCTTCATGTGCTCAGTGAGATCCTTGATCCGCTGAGTCAGGACTGCAACCTGGACCTCCGGCGAACCGGTGTCGCCCTCGGACGTTGCGAAATCCTGGATGATGGACGTCTTTACAGCGGCTTCAAGTGCCACAATAACTCCTAGAGATGTGCCGTGAGGCCCGAATCAGTAACTCACTGTCGGGGGTGCCGCGCCGGCGTTCCTCCTCCGAAGAGGAAGTTTTCCGTACACAACAAGAGCAAGCCGCCACGGACTGCAGCCAGATCCAACGTTTAGTTTACCGGCACGCCGCTGATCTTGTCGAAACGGTCCGGCTACTGCCCGGAACGGCTCTCCGCGAGCCGGTCGCGGATGGCGGCCATCCCCCGGTACAGCTCGGTGAAGGACGTGCTCAGCGGTGACAGTCCGATCCGGAGGCCCTGCGGCGCGCGGAAATCCGGGATGACGTCCTGGTCCCAGAGTGCCGCCGTCATTTCCCGGAACGCGGGATGGTCCACGGTGATGTGGCTTCCGCGCTGCTCCGGGTCCCGCGGCGTCGAGAGTTCAACACCCGCCGGTGCGAGCCAGGCGTCGTGGAGTTCGACGGCGAACGCGGTCAGCCGGCGGGACTTCTCCCGGACCGCGGCGATGCCCGCCTCCTCGATCAGGTCCAGGGTGCCGCGCATCGCGAGCATCCCGAACACGGCCGGGGTGCCGCTGAGGAACCCGCGGATTCCGGCGGCCGGCTCATAGCCGGGGCCCATTTCAAAGGCGTCCTTGCGGCCCATCCAACCCCAGATCGGCTGCCGCAGACCGGGCAGGTGCCGGGCGTTGACGTAGGCGAACGCGGGCGAGCCCGGTCCCCCGTTGAGGTATTTATACGTGCAGCCGGCGGCGAAGTCGACGTCGGCGGCGTCCAGGGAAATCTCCACCGACCCGGCGGAATGGCACAGGTCCCACACGACCAGCGCACCGGCGTCGTGCACGGCGGCGGTGATCCGCGGCAGGTCTGCCAGGTACCCGGAGCGGTAGGCGATTTGGCTCAGGAGGACGACGGCGGTGGCCGGGCCGGTGGCGGCCCGCACCTGTTCGACAGTCACGCCGGAGGCGGGGTCGGCATCGATCCAGCGCAGTGTGAGCCCCTCTTCGCGGGCGATGCCCTCGACAAGGTAGCGGTCGGTGGGGAAATTCTCCGTGTCCAGCACGATTTCGGTGCGGGCCGGGTCCGTAACGGCGGCCAGCGCGGCCCGGATCAGCTTGTACAGCACCACCGTGGTGGAGTCGGCGATGATGGTCTGCCCGGCAGCGGCGCCCAGGACCGTGCGGCCGAGCTGGTCGCCGATTGCCTGCGGGAGCTCAAGCCATTCCTCGTCCCAGCCGCGGATCAGCCGGCCGCCCCAGCTGTCCTGGATGAAGCCGCTGATGTCCGTGACGGTGCGCTTGAGCGGGCGGCCCAGGGAGTTGCCGTCCAGGTAGGACAGGTCGGTGTCGGTGCCGATGAAGTGGCCCCGGTAAGCGGCCAGCGGGTCCGCGGCGTCCAGTGCCCGGGCGCGCTGCAGCAGGTCGTCGGTGGGCTGGGCTGCGAACTGTGTCAAGGACTGTGCCGTAGGCTCCGCCGCTTGGCCCGCCGTCTCCGGGTCGGGGGCGCTCACTGTCCGATCTCCGTCCGGACGGCAAAGAGTTCCGGGAAGAAGGTCAGTTCCAGCGCCTTCTGCAGGAAGGCAGCGCCGCTGGAGCCGCCGGTGCCGGACTTCATGCCGATGGTCCGCTGCACCGTGCGCAGATGCCGGAAACGCCAGAGCTGGAAATTGTCTTCCAGGTCCACCAGTTCCTCGCAGGCCTCGTAGGCACCCCAGTTGTCTGCGGCATTCTCGTAAATGTGCTTGAACACCGGGACCAGCTCGGGGCAGAATTCGTGCGCTCTGGTGACGTCCCGTTCCAGCAGCGAGGCGGGAACGTCGAAGCCCTGCCGCTTCAGGTACGCGAGGAAGTCATCGTAGATGCTCGGGGATTCGAGGAGTTCCAGCAGCATGGCGTGGGCCTCGGGATCGGATTCGAACACCGGCAGCATCTTGCGGTTCTTGTTGCCCAGCAGGAATTCGACCGCGCGGTACTGGCTGGACTGGAAGCCGGAGGAGTTGCCCAGGAAGCCGCGGAACTGCGAGTACTCCGTGGGGGTGAGGGTGGCCAGGACAGACCACTGCTCGGTGAGGGTCTTCTGGATGTGTTTGACCCTGGCAATCGCTTTCAAGGCCGAGCCCAGATCGTCGGTGCGGAGCCAGGCGGCGGCGCTGCGGAGCTCATGCAGGACCAGCTTGAGCCACAGTTCCGTGGTCTGGTGCTGGATGATGAACAGCATCTCGTCGTGGTGCTCCGGCGTGCTGACCGGCTGCTGGGCGCTCAGCAGCGTCGGGAGCTGCAGGTAGGACGCGTAGCTCATCCGGGAGCTGAAGTCCCGGACAATGTCCTTGTCCAGTTCCCTGGTGTTTTTCTCAATGGTCACGTTTCTTGCCTTCCTTACCCCCGGCGGTTCGGCCCAGGTGGTTCAGCGCGGCGGTTTAGCGCGTCGGTTCCGCGTCCGAACAGGATGTTGTGGGCCTGGACCACGTCCAGGCGCATCTGGTCCACCAACGCCTCAGGGCCACGGTACGCCACCATTCCCCGCAGCCGGGCGACGAATTCCACTACTACTGTCTGGCCGTACAGATTGAAGTCCTCGACAGCCTCGTCCGGCCGGTCGATCACGTGCGCCTCCACCTGGCGGCTGACGCCGTCGAAGGTGGGGTTGGACCCTACGGAGATGGCCGCCGGCCAGCGCGTTCCGGCCTGGTCCACCAGCCAGCCGGCGTAGATGCCGTCCGCCGGGATGTAGCCGCTGGCGTCGGAAGCGAGGTTGGCGGTCGGGAAGCCCAGGTCGCGGCCGCGCGCTGCGCCGTGCACCACTTCGCCGCGCATCCGGTGTGACCGTCCCAGGACAGCAGCCGCGGTGGCGACGTCGCCCTCCCGCAGTGCCTCCCGTACCCAGGTGGAGGAACAGCGGCGGTCCTTGCCGCCGTCGTCGTGCGTTGCACCGTGTCCCTCGTCGTACACGTCGCCGTGCAACGGAAAGCCTTCATAGCCGAACTCGCTGATGACCAGCACCTCGAAGCCGAGCTTCCGGCCGAGTTCCTGCATGGTCTCCAGGTCCCCGGAGTTTCCCCGGCCGAACCGGGCATCATGGCCGATCACCACATGGCTGGCCTTGAGGCTGCCGACCAGGATGTCCGCGACAAATTCTTCAGGGGTGAGGCTGGCCAACTCGAGCGAGTACTTCATCACCAGCACTGCGTCCAGGCCCAGCTCGCCGAGCGCCACGAGTTTGTCCTCCAGGCCCATAATCAGCTCAGGGGCCGATTCCGGGCGATGGACCTGCGCCGGGTGCGGGTCGAAGGTGATGGCGACGGCGCGGGCGTGGTTCAGGCGGGCGGCGCGGATGAGTTGCGACAGCACCTGCTGGTGGCCCCGGTGTACACCGTCGAAGTTGCCGAACGTAACGACGGAAGGACCAAAGTCCGCGGGGACTTCGGACGGATCGTTCCAGATGTGGACCATCAACCTCGCCTTTTGCTTACTGCCCTATGCTCCTCCGGAGAACCTGCCGGCTCCGGAACTCTCCTAGATTACCTGCAAACGCCGCGCGCCTCCGACGGAACTGTCCGGCCCCGGGCAGGGACCTATCGCGTCGAGGGAGCCCGAACTAGGATGCAAGAGCAACAGTCCGACGGCGCCTGCGCGGGTGCCGCTTCCAGCGAGGCCCGCAGTGACATGCGGCTGAAGGAGTACACCATGACAGAGCTCCACGACATCCTGAGGCAAATCCCGGTAGACCAGATTGCCGGCCTCCTCGGCACCGACCAGCAGACCGCGCAGGCCGCAGTGGAGGCCGCAGTGCCCACGCTGCTGGCTGGCATGCACAACAACGCGCAGGCTTCCGGCGGCGCCGCCTCGCTTGAATCGGCGCTCAGCCAGCACCAGGACGCGCTGCTGGAGGGCGGGGTCGATGTCTCGCAGGTGGATACCGCGGACGGTGAAAAGATCGTGAGCCATGTCTTCGGCGGGCAGCAGGACCAGGTGGCCAGCCAGCTGGCCGGGACCTCCCAGCTCGGCGGCGTCGGTGGTGACCTGATCAAGAAGCTGCTGCCGATCCTGGCCCCGATCGTGATGTCGTACCTTGCGAACAAGGTCCTCGGAGGTCGCGGACAATCCGGTGCCGACGCGTCCGGCGGCGCCGGCGGGTCCGGCCAGGCCGGCGGCATTGACCTCGGCGGAATTCTCGGCGGGATGCTTGGCGGCGCCGGTGCGGCTGGCGGCGCCGGCGGGATGGGTGGGCTCGGCGATCTGCTGGGCGGGCTGTTCGGCGGCGGCCAGCAGTCTTCGCCCGCCGCCGTTCCGGACGCCCGGCAGGACTCACCGCTCGAACCGCAGGCCTACCCCCAGGGCCAGAACGCCGGCGGCGCCCCGCGCCCCGGTGAGGTGATCGACGTCGATCTCCCGGAGAGCCAGCCGGAGGAGCAGAAAAAGGACGACGGCAGCCTCGGCGGCATTTTGGGCGGACTGTTCGGCAAAAAGTAGGCGGCGCCCTGCCCTGGGTTCGCCGGGCGGGGCCCGATTTCCCCGCACTTGTCGCGGGCCAGCCGGCTGCTCCACCGACTTTGAACCGGCGCTGGTAGGGTCATCCCATCTGCTCCGGAGACCGCCGGACAGGCACAGTGTTGGGGGACACCATCATGAACATCGCTGCCAGGGCGCCGCTTGCCGCTGTTTGCCTGATCGTCGCCGCGGGAGTGTCGCTCACCGCCTGCGGCGGCGCGGCAGAAGCCGCCGGGAGCGCCGGTACACCGGCGGCGTCCACAGCGGCGGGCGCGGCCGCGCCGTCGGGACCGGCGGTCGGGGGCTACGAGGGCTGGTGGAACGCCACGCCGGCCAACGGCAGCGCGGCGGGGCTCCCCCACGAAACGGTTGCCATCAACACCAGGACGAACAAGGTTGTCGATGCCTTCAACCGGGAGATCAACGACGCCGGGCGGCCCACGCTGATCACGGACGTTCCGTATACCGTGGCTGCCGATCCGTCCTGGCCGGCGGACTCCGTGATCATCATCGACACGGCGACCAACAAGGTCATCGAGCACTTCCGCGTGGATCCTGAAGGCAACCCGCTGCGCTAGCGGTCCCCGGCGGTGGCCGGCAACTTGACGGGACTGAGGCGCGCAGTGGCGCCCGTGGCAGCACGGTGGTTTCGCCAGTGCAGCAACACAGCGGCCAGGATCAGGGGAACATGGATGCCCGGCAGGTTCCTGGCGAACCAATGCGGCAGGTAGATGTCCGTGACAGAGCCCTTCTCGTCGCCCAGGTCTCTGGCCACAGCGGTGAGCGGGCAGTGAAAACAGTTGGCGGCGAAGACCAGCGTCTCGGCGGTCACGACGCCGGCGGCCACGCCTACCCTCCGGTCGGTTCGGCCGCGGAGACCGGCATACAGGACGTAGACCATGCAGGCCTCGATTGTGACCCAGGCAAAGGTGTGGAATGCCTTGACGGCCCTCAGCAGGGAAGTTCGTTCAGCGTTCGGCAGTTCCCATGGGGCCTTGAATCCAGCCATTCCCCCAGCGTAGCCGTGCGTCGATGTCCGCTCAGAGGCTTTCGGCCTGCCCGGATGGGACGGGCAAATCCGCGAGCCAGGTTTCGAGTTCCCGGGGATGGCGGAACAGGATCGTAGTGGGCATCCCGGGGTCTGCCGCAAGGCCCCGCATCACTTGGCGCTTCCGTGTGAACGAACGGAAATGCCACCGAATAATCGAGTCGTTGATGAAGATCCGGGCGATGGTTTCCTGGTTGCCGTTGCATACGGGTTCCCGAGTCAAAGCCCGGCGCAGTGTGCGGCGTATCAGCCGGGCGAGCGAGAGCCTGCGAGGATAGTCAAGGCCCACGATCAGCTCCGCCCGCGGCAGTACAACGTCACGCCAGACCCCATAGGCGCTGTCCAGCACCCAGTGGTCCCTGGCTGCAATGCTTGCTGCGATGTCGCGCTGTTCCTCGACCGAGCGCTGTTGCCACCCGGGCAGCCAGCCGATGTCGTCGTCTGCCGAGAACTCTGGAAGTCCGGTGGCCTGGGCGTAGGCACGGGCGGCGGAGGACTTGCCGCTGCCCGTCACGCCATAAAAGACGACGCGGGAGGGTGCGGGCGGGCTTGGTTCACCACCGGCGGGAGCCTCGACGGCCAGAGCAGGTCCGAGCCGTTTGTGGTAGATCGCGGCAGTTTCCGTGGCAGCTCTCCGGGTGCCGTCAGCGCCGGGAACTTCATAGGAGCATGTTGCCGTGGCACCAGTGGGCCGGTAGCCGAGGCCTGCGTAAAGACTGAGTGCGGCTGCGTTGCCGGGCTCCACCCCAAGCATGATCCCGGAGTGGCCGGCAAGCTTCGCCTGTTCTTCCAGCCAGCGGCAAAGCGCACCTCCGATCCCCGCTCCCCTGCTGCCCGCATACACGAAAAGGTGCTTGAGCTCAGGGACAGAACCGGCCCGAAACTCCAACACCGCCCCGCCGTGCGGGGTGCCCCCGGTCCACGCCGTGGCATAAATCAGGTTCCCGGCTCCCTGCCGTTCCAGGAATCCCTCGGCTATCTTTGAGTTCAGCGGTTCATGCACGAGCAGTGCGGGAAGGTCGTCCGCCGAAGTCCTTCGGATGCACACGGATTCGTTCAAGGTTCGTCCCCCTTGGGGTTTTGGCGTCAAGCCCGGCTTCGCCCGGCTGCGCATCGAGATACGGTAACACCTCCGGCCCGAGCCGCGGGGGACGCGTGGTGACCCAGTGCCAGCGTTCAATAACTGCGCCCTAAAAGTTCGCCGTAGACCAAATGTCCGGCGGCGGATAGGTTCTGAACATGCTCAAGCTAGTACAAGCGGCGCTCGCGGGGGTGCTGTCGTGCGGCTTGGCGAGTGGCTGCTCGTTGCTGCCCACCGGCGGATCCGAAATCTGTGTCGATTGGGTCCATTTCGAGACGCCCCAGGCCCAGTTCGACCACGCCTCCCTTGTCGTCATCGGCAAGCCGGTCGGCGTCGACGGGCAGACCCCGATCTACGGCTATAAGGCAACCGTCCATCTGGTGGAAGTCGAGGCCGTCCTTAAGGGCGACCCGGGTCCTGTGCCACTCCGGATCGCCTCGACGCCGGCCACTTGTTCAGCCGGAGTCACGTACCCGGACGGTGATCCGCTCGAGCGGAGCCAGCGGATGATCATTTTCGCAAACAAGCAAGAGAACGTTTGGTTCACCCAGACTCCCGCGCAGGGTGCGGAACCGTTTGAAGTCGGGGAACCGCTCCCTTTCAGCACCGTTGATCCGATGCCGAACCGGTGAGCCGATGGGCTGTTGATCCCTGCCATCCAACTTTTCGGATGGTGGCGGCTTCGGGTTCATTCGAGCTGGAAGTAGCGGTTGCGGCGTGGCAGTTGGCGTGGGTCCAGGTGTGGTGGCGGGATGAACCAGGGGATGCCGGTGCGGACCTGGATGGTCCATTGTTCCTTGTGGATGACGTGGTGGTGGTGTGTGCAGAGCAGCACGCCTTGCTCTGTGCCGGTCGTTCCGCCGCGGGACCAGTAGTTGATGTGGTGGGCCTCGCACCAGGGCGCGGGCATCGGGCACTGCGGAAACGCGCAGCCGCCGTCCCGGGCGGTGAGGGCTTTGCGGATGTGCGGCGGGAAGACCCGTGAGGCCCGGCCGATGTCCAGGATGCGGCCGTTGCCGCCGAGCACGAGGGGAATGATGTCCGCGTCGCAGGCGATTTTCCGCACCGTCGAGGCCGTGACCGGTCCGGTGAACATCAGGGTCCCCGTGCCGGATCCGGGTGCGCGGGTCTGCGGGCCGGTGCCGCCGAGCTGTTCAAGGAGGTCCCGGTAGTCGATGGTGACCATCACCTGGGGGCGCAGGCCTCCGGCGGCGGGCAGATCTCCGGCCGCGAGGGCCACCTTGCAGGCACCGACCAGGCCATCGAGCAGCCGCTGCGGCCGGGTGCGCTGATCCAGCCGCGCAGCCGCGGCCGACTCCTCCGCAGCAGCATCGTCCTCAACTGCAGCGTCCACAGCCGCTCCGGAGCCGGAGTTCGCGGCGGCGTTGTTGTTGGCGTTGGCGTTGGCGTTGGCGCCAGCTTCAGTTCTGGCCTCAGGACCGGGATTTTCGGCGGTGCCCGCGCCGCGTCCGGCGCCGGTCCGCGGGTTGGTGGCGGTGTTCATGACCGTGAGCAGGTGTTCGAACTGGTCGGGTGTGGCGAAGATTTCCAGATGCTGCAGCCCGCGGTGGACCCGGCGGATGAACGCGCCCTGGCGCTGGCGCAGTTCCTGCTCACTGGGTTCCGCACCGTCCTGGTCCAGGGCGTCGGTCCAGCGCTTCGCGATCCTGGTCAGGAAATCCTGATCGTTCTCCACCGCAGTGCAGGTCAGTGCGTGTTCCATCCGGGCAACGTCCCCGGGCGCGGCCACGTGCCGGACCCGGTCCAGGGACAGACTGATCAGGGTCGCCGCGCGTGAGGCGATGTCCCCGGCGGCGAGGACTGCCCCGAGTTCCTCCCGCACCGCCGGCAGGGTCTGGCCCGACACCCCGGTCCGCGGCAGAACCTCCGAAGCCAGGGCCAGCCGCCGCCGGGCCTCCGCCGCGGTAATCCGCAGCCGCGCCCGCAGGAACTCCGTGCTGTTCCGGAACCCGTCATCGACCCGGCCCTGCGCACAATCCGCGCCACCCGGCACGTTCCAACCGTCCTCCCGCCCGGCAGCCGCCGGCACGGCAGCCGTCGGCGTCGGCGTCGGCGTCGGCTCAGTGTTCCAGCCGGTCAACCAGCCGGCAGGGGCACCGGCACCAGACGCCGCAGCCGCGTTCCTGGCTGAAGCCGCCGCCTGGCTCCGGGTCCGGTCCACCGCCGCCGCGGCCACAAGCTGCAGGAAGTCCACCATCCGGGACAACTCCTCCACGCGGCCCGCAAAGTCCGAGGCTTCGGTCACTCCGAACAGCGCTGCATCAGAAACTGCCGCCCCCTTTGCCGAGCGCAGCAGTACCAGCGCCCCATCCAGGGCACAGTCCACGTCATCCGCCGCGTTTGGAGCGGGCGACAGCCCATTAGATCCAAGGAGCATCTCGGCGCCAGACCGGGCGGCCTGAAACGGGATGAAACCTCCAACTTCGTCCATGGCTAAACACTAGATCTGGGGTGTGACAGTAATGATCAATTGGCGTACCGCACAATGCCCCCTCATCAATCCGCGCGTTGGAATGTCCGTTCTGGGCCAGCCCGGGAAGCTCTCCGAGGTTCCTGCGAGTCCTGCGGGGTCACACTTCGGCCGGGACGGGCAGCGCCCGTGGGAAACTGAGGCATGGACAGCCCTGTTGCCCCGACATCCAGCCCGGCGAACACCCACAATGCTCGGCCCGGCGATTACCGCCCCGTCGGAGCGGACTCACACGAACTTCCGATCGAACTCCGCCGCCCGCTCGGTCCCCGTGATCCAGGGGACGCGTGGGTGGAGGGCGCCCGCGGACGATTCTGGGGGCGCTTCGGCTCGGCCGGCCTGCTGGTCCACGACGCTGCCAAGGGCGTCCTGCTCCAGCACCGCGCGCTTTGGAGCGATCAGGGCGGAACCTGGGGACTGCCGGGCGGAGCCCTGCACCAGGGCGAAGAGGCAGTCCGCGGCGCTCTCCGCGAGGCCGAGGAAGAAGCTGCCGTCCCGCCGGAGAACGTCCGGGTGCTGTTTACTTCAGTGTTCGACGTCGGCTATTGGACGTACACCACCGTCGCGGCCGAGGTTGTGGAGGAGTTCGACCCGGTGATCAGCGACCCGGAAAGCCTGGAGCTCCAGTGGGTGCCGGTCGAGCTGGTCGGGGCCAAGGAACTGCATCCCGGCTTGGGAGCGGCCTGGCCGGGCCTGCGCCGCAGGCTCCTGGGCCTCGACGCCGGGACTGACAGCGCCGCGGACGCCGTCCCGGACGGAGCCTAGGAACGACGGGCATTCCGCGACACGCCCGATGGTCCTAGGGTTCGGGTATGACTACCGAAAACCGAACCCCGCCTCCCGTCCGGCAGCTGCGACTCGTCGTCGAGACGGAAGACTACGAGGCCGCCCTGACGTTTTACCGCGACGTGCTCGGACTCGTGGAGCGCGAGATTGTTCCCAGCGAGGGTGAAGCACGCATCACAATCCTGGAAGCAGGCCGGGCCACACTGGAGCTCTCCAACCCGGCACAGGTCCAGTACATCGATCGCGTGGAGGCCGACGGTCAGCCGAGCGCTAAAATCCGGGTCGCCTTCGAAGTCGATGACGCCGAAGCAGCCACGCGCGACCTTGTGGGCGCGGGAGGCAGTCTCATCGCGGAACCGCGGGAAACGCCGTGGCGCTCCGTGAACTCAAGGCTTACCGGCCCGGCCGGGCTGCAAATCACGCTGTTCCAGGAACTCGATCAAAACCCCGACTAAGTGCTTAGGCCCGCTTTGGCGCGGGACGACGGCGATAGAGCCAAATGAGGCCGAGAATCGGCAGCAGCAACGGGATGAACGCATAACCTCGGCCGAACAGGGACCAGACGGTCTCATGCGGGAAATTCACCGAATCGAACAAGCTGAGCGCCCCCACCACCAGCACACCCACCAGTTCCACCAGCACCGCCACTACGGAGACCCTGAACCAGGTGCGCCCGGCCTTCGCGAGCGACACCGTAGCCACGAGATAAACCACTGCGGCGAATGCCGACAGCAGGTAGGCCAACGGGGCTTCGGAGAACTTGGTGAGAATCTGGAATCCCGCCCGGGCCGTTGCCGAGATGGCGAACACGGCATAAACCGCGATCAGCAGCCGGCCGGGGCCGGTGTTGCGGGTATCCCGCGCCGTTCCGGCCGCCGCCGGGGCGGCCGTTCCCGTGGCCGCCGCCGGGGCGGCCGCTCCCGTGGCCGCCGTTCCCGGGGCCGCAGCCGATGGGGAGGCCGTTGCGTCCGGCGTCGCTCCGGTGTCCTCGTGCGAAGGTTTCGCCGTCACGTTCTTTGCCTCTTTCACGTCAGTACCAAATCTGATTCATTCGAGCCGCCATCACCAGGGCGGTGACGCCGACGGCCGCCAGCACGAAGTTGCTCCACCGGGTGCGCTCCAGGATGGCCCAGTACACCGCGCCGACAGGCAGCAGGAGTGCCGTCAGCAAATAGCCCCAGAACTCCCACGGCTCCCCCGCGATGGGTTCCCCGCCGGCGACCCGGATGATCGAACCGACCAGATACACCAGCAAGGAGAGTTCGACGGCGGCCACCGACAGGATCGTGGTGTCGTTCGGGGCCTTCTTGAGGATGCCGGCGGTCAGGCAGATAACACTGGAGACCAGTCCGACCACGAGGATGATGTAGAAATACGCGTCCACTACTGTCCGGCCTGCTGTTCCGCCGGCGGCTGCGCGAGTGCGCGCTTCTCGTTGTCCGGCGCGAAGACCAGCACCGGTTTGGCGTAGCTTCCCTTGTCAGCGAGCAGGGCCACGAGGGTCCCGTCCGGGGCGAAGCCTGCGGCCGGGTGCTCCGGCGTCGCGGCACCAGGAGTCCCGGCGGCCGCTCCCGCGGCGATCCTGCGGCCGAAGGAAATCTCGGTGGTTTCCTCGTCGCTGAGTTCACGGTTGGGCATCAGTGCCCGCGCGGCCTGCGACATTTCGAGCACGTCCAGTTCTTCGGCGAGCTGTTCGAGGGTGCGCGCCTGGTCCAGCGTATAGGGCCCCACCTGGGTCCGGCGGAGGGCCGTCAGATGGCCGCCGACGCCGAGCGCGTTGCCGAGGTCGCGGGCAAGGGCCCGGATGTAGGTGCCGGAGGAGCATTCCACGGTGACGTCGACGTCGAGCGCCTCGCCGCCTGACTCCCCCACGCTAACGCGACGGAGGCCGTGGACTTCGAAACGGTGGATGGTGACGGGGCGGGCGGCCAGCTTGACCTCTTCACCGGAGCGGACCCGCGCGTAGGCACGCTCCCCGTTGACCTTGATGGCGCTCACGCTGCTGGGAACCTGTTCAATTTCCCCGGTCAGGGCCTCGACGCCGGACCGGACCGCTTCCTCGGTGACCGAAGCGGCGCTGTGCGTGGCCGTGACTTCGCCTTCGGCGTCGTCGGTGACGGTCGACTCGCCGAGCCGGATGGTGGCCGTATACGTCTTTGACGTGCCCACAATGTAGGTCAGCAGCCGGGTGGCCTTGTTGATGCCGACCACCAGCACGCCCGTCGCCATGGGGTCCAGCGTCCCGGCATGGCCGACCTTTCGGGTACCGGCGAGCCGCCGCATCCGTCCAACCACATCGTGGCTGGTCCAGCCTTGCGGCTTGTCCACTATTACCAGTCCAGAAAGCACGCTCCCCAGTATATCTGCGCAGATGCTCCCCCCAGCGCCGCGGGCCGCGCCGGTTAGGATGGCTGACATGCCCGAGCTTGCACCGCACGTCCGCGACGTCCCCATCAACCAGATCCGCGAAATCACCGAAGCCGCCTGGAAGACGCCCGGCGCCATCGTGCTGAGCATCGGCGAACCGGGCTTTGCCGTCCCCCGCCATATCCTCGAAGCCGGGATGGCCTGCCTGGACCGGGACGAAACGAATTACACCCCCAATGCCGGCATCCCTGCCCTGCGCGAGGCGTTCGCGGCCAGATTCCGGGAACACAACGCGACGCCGGTTGCGGCGGACCGCGTTTACGTTGTCGACGGCGCCCAGCAGGGCCTGCACTTCGCGATGAGCCTGCTGCTCTCCCCCGGCGACGAAATCCTGATCCCCAATCCCGGCTACCCGACGTTCGCCATGACCAGCAGCCTGCTGCATGCCGTCCCGGTAAGGTACCCGCTGTATCCCGAGCACGACTTCCAGCCCCGAATCGCGGACATCGAGGAGCTCATCACGCCGCGTACCAAGGTGCTGATCCTTAATTCGCCGTCGAACCCGCTGGGCGCCGTGCTGGGCGAGGAACTCACGCGCAGCCTCGTCGCCCTCGCTGTCCGGCACGACCTGTGGATCATCTCGGACGAATGCTACGAGGCGTTCACGTACGACGTGCCGCATGTGAGCCCCGCCCGCTTCGACAGCGACGTCCCGGGTGAGGCGCGTGTGTTCACCTCGCTCACGCTCTCCAAGACGTACGGTCTGACCGGGCTGCGGATCGGAGCGCTGATCTGCCCGCCCGGACTGGAGCAGAGGATGAACAACGTGATGGAGGCGATTGTCTCCTGTGTCGCCTCACCCTCGCAGTACGCGGCGCTGGCCGCCCTGACCGGCCCGCAGGATTACGTCAGCCACACCCACGCGCACTACCGGGCCAACCGGGACGCTGCCTCGGCGGTGTTGACGTCCCGCGGGATCCCGTTCCTCACGGCGCAAGGAGCCTTCTACCTCTGGGCGGACGTGTCCCACGTCAGCGGCGGCGACGTCCGATCCTGGGTACGGCGCTTCCTGGCCGACTCCGGCGTGTCCTTTGCCCCCGGCACGGCCTTCGGCTCGATCGGCGAGGGCTGGATCCGGATTGCCCTCTGCGGCAGCCAGGCTGATCTCGTGGAAGGCCTCCGCCGACTCCCGGCCAGGGTGGCCTGACGGCTGGCGGTCGGGTCCCAGGCCCCTACCGGCGCGCCACCACAACGCCTAACCTAAGCGCAGCGCGTGCATTTCGCGTGCCGCCCGGGGCGCCGCCCCGGGACTGGGGTTCGGGTTCGGTCGTGGAGGTTCACATGTGGTGGCAGGACTTGTTATGGGGCATCTGGAACGGGATCACGGCGTGGATCGTGCTGATAGTGCATGTCTTTGGGCAGTGGAGCGAGTTCCCTTTTTACAACACGGCCCGCGCCGGGAACTGGTACGACTTCGGCTTCCTGCTGGGGATGGGCTCCCCTGTCCTGGGTGGCCTTCGGGCCCGGCGGAGCCGCCGCTGAAGCACCCACCCATGTGCTTGGGTCCCCGCCGCCGTCCGGCAGCCTCACAACATGATCTCGTCCTCTGGTGACGGTTGGGCCGGGGGCGTGCGGGAGAAGGACAGCTTGACGATGAAGTGGGCCTCGGAGCAGTTCTGCGCAATGATGGCCCCCGCCCCGCCGGCCAGCTTCACACCGAACTGAAGCTCAAGATGCTCCGCCCCGACTTCCTTCAGGACCTCCGCCGCAGCGTTCGCGGCCGGCCTGATGGCTGCCAAGGCATCCTCGAGCCGCCGCCCGGCGTCGGTGATGCCCTGCTCGTTCCGGGAGGGGCGTTCGACGCCGAAGCTGCCATCCGCGACCTCGACCAGCACCGTCCCGGAACCCACTTCGTAGCGCAGTATTTCGGTCATAAATTCCTCCATCTCACCGGTGGGCCGGCCACGGGGGCCGGTCACGCTGGTCCGGGCACGCTGGGCCGGTCACGGTCGGCCAGCCAGCGCCCCGTCAAGCCACTCGCGCAGGGCCGCAGCCGGCGGGGCCCCCGTCTGCCGGGCCACGACTTTGCCATCCCTGATCAGCAGCATCGTCGGAATGGCCTGGATGTCGAAGCGCCGGGAGAGCGCCGGGGACTTGTCGACGTCGACCTTCACCAGTTTGACCCGGCCGGCACGTTCATGGGCCAGCTTGTCCAGCACGGGGCTGACCCTCCGGCACGGACCACACCAGGCCGCCCAGAAATCGATCAGGGCAGGCGTCGAGGACTGCTCGGCGATTTCCGCAAAATCCGCGTCCCCGGCGTCGACAATCCAGGGGAGGTCCTTGCGGCAGCTCCCGCAACGAGGGTGGCCCGCGGCCGCCGCCGGAATGCGGTTGGTCTTCCCGCACTGAGGGCAGGAGATCAGGCCGGAGGCCACGGTCCGCTGCCTTCCCAAGTCACCGGCGTCATGGTTCCATGGGACGCCGCCGGGCGGAGCCGGCCCAGAGGCCAAAGACCCCGGCGTCCGGGAACCGGCTCAGTACTCAACGCGGTCCGGGTTGTCGCGCCAAGCCACAAACGGGGCGTCCGACGCCGGGACGGCCGTATGGCGCACCGGCATCAGATCCGGCCTGGTCCCTTCGAAGTACTCGTAAAAGAGCGCGTCGTCGAAGCCGGCGGCAGCGGCAGCATGACGGTCCGCGGCGAAATAGACCCGGTCCACGCGGGCCCACAGGGCAGCGGCGAGGCACAGCGGGCACGGTTCGCAGCTGGCATAGAGCACGGAGCCGGTGAGATCGAAGTTGGCGGAGGCTGTCGCGGCCGCACGGATGGCCACGACTTCGGCGTGGGCGGTGGGATCGTTGTCCCGGGTGACATGGTTGACGCCTTCATGGACCTGACCGTCGGACGTCACCACGAGCGCACCGAACGGTCCGCCGCCAGCGGCGACATTGGCGGCGGCCAGCCGGATGGCCTGATCGAGGAGGCGGTTGATTTCGGGAGCTGAGGGTGCCGTGGCCATGGTCCGATCATAGCCAGCAACGATGAGCGCCGGGGAAGATTCGGGCTCGCAACGCAGACATCGACTTTGCATGAGCGAGGGCATAATATCCGAATACGGGGGGCCGCCGTGCGTACTCCGGCCGCCACTACATAGGTCTCAGTGGTCTCAACGAGGTGAATATTTCATCACTCGGCACGGGAGCCAACCATGAATAAGAGTTTGTCCATGCTAGCCACGGCAGTAGCCGCGGCCGTGTTTCTCACGGCCGGGACAGCTGCCGGCGCAGCCCCCGGCACCGCCACTGGCGGTTCCGGGGGCACAACCAGCGCCGGCGGCGCTGGCCAAACCGCCGGCGGCGCTGGCGTTACCGAACCGGTGCTGCTCACCGGCAGTCTGGTGGGCCCGCTGCATGTCAGCGCCGGCCGGCACGGCTCAGTCACGGTGAGCGAAACGTTCGCCGGCCGGCTGACCCGGGTCGACTCCGGAGGAAACCAGGCGGTGCTCTACGAAGCCCCGGACTGGAGCGTTGAAGGCAACGCCCAGCGCGACGGTGACACGTACGTCCTGGAGAGCCAGGGGGCCGGGCCTGACCCGGCCGAGCTGGCCGGCCACATCCGGATCATCGGCGACGACGGGCACCAGCGGACTCTTGGCGACTTCGCCGCCCTGGAAACTGAGGACAACGCCGACGGCAATACCCGGTACGGCTACCGGGACCTGCCGGACGGCTGCGAGGCCCAGTTGCCGGCCAATATGCCTGCCAGCTATGAAGGAGAGGTTGATTCTCATCCGTACGGCATCGCTGTCACGGACGAGACGATCTACGTCGCAGATGCCGGGGCCAACAGCGTGGTGTCCGTTGACGCCCGCAGCGGCAAGACCAGGACGGTCGCGGTACTGCCGCCGCGGCCCTACGAGATCACCGCTGACGCTGCGGCCTCGAACGGCCTGCCTGACTGCGTCGTGGGAACGACGTATGACTTCGAGGCTGTTCCCACCGATGTTGTCGTCGGGTCCGACGGCTGGCTGTACGTCACCCTGCTCCCGGGCGGACCGGAAGACCCGGCCCTCGGCCCGCGCGGCGCGGTCTACAAGGTGGACCCGGACGACGGCGACGTGAAGCTCGTGGCCGAGGACATCATGTCGCCCACGGGGCTTGCCCTGGACGACCACGGCAACCTGTATGTTGCCTCCCTGTTCGGCGAGGGTGTCCTCAAAATTGACCCGGACTCGGGCGACCAGACGGTGGTGCTCGCCGCCGGCTTCGCGGCCGACGTGGACCTCCGCGGACACACGCTCTACGCGACGGTCAACGCCCTGCCCGGACCCGAGGGCCCGCCGGACGGCCAGGTCGTGTACGTGAAGCTGGCGGACTAGCCACACGGTCCGCGCCCGGACGGCAAATGGCCGGTCCCCTGCCGGGGCCGGCCATTTCCTCGCAGTCCTGGGCTTTTACCGGACTACTCTTCTTGCTGGACTACTTGTTGCTGTCCTCGTCGACGTCGTCCTCGTCGATGAGGTCCAGGTCCTCTTCGTCGAAATCGTCCTCGTCGAGCTCCACGTCCTGCGGAGTGTCGCTCTTGTACGGGTCGGCGTCGCCGGCATGCTTCGCGCTGGCAGCGAGAGCGGCCACCTCGGCGTCGCGCTTCTTCGCGGCCCGGAGCAGTTCCTCCAGGTTGGAGGCGTTGACCGGGATCTGGTCCGCCACGAATTCGAGGGTCGGGGTCAGCCGGACAGTGACGTTCCGGCCGACTTCCTGGCGCAGCACGCCCTTGGCTTTTTCAAGCCCCTTTGCGGCCTCGGCCTGGACCAGCTCGTCTCCGAACACGGTGTAGTAGATCGTGGCATGCTGAAGATCGTTGGTCACACGCGCATCGGTCACGGTGACGCCCTCGAGCCGGGGATCCTTGACCCTGCGGCCCAGCGCCTCAGCGACAACAACCTTTATCCGCTGCGCCAACTTGGCAGCCCGTGCGGGATCAGCCATTTCCACTCCTAAAAATTTGGATGTACGACGGCGCCGGAACGGCTCCCGCACAATTGTTGGGTTTTGCGAAGGGGCGGGGCCGCCGGAAGAATCCAACGGCCCCGCATTTTTTACTGCTGACTCGCCCGAAGGCGGACCGACTTAGACGCGCGGCTTTTCGCGCATCTCGAAGGTCTCGATGATGTCACCTTCGGTGATGTCATTGAACGAGCCAAGACCGATACCACACTCGAAGTCCGTGCGGACCTCGGTGGCGTCGTCCTTGAAGCGCTTGAGCGTCTCAACGGTGAGGTTGTCACCGATGATCTTGCCTTCGCGGCTGACGCGGGCCTTGACGTTGCGTCGGATAACACCCGAGCGAACGATCGAGCCTGCAATGTTGCCGAACTTGGAGGAACGGAACACTTCGCGGACCTCGGCGGTGCCAAGCTGGACCTCTTCGTACTCCGGCTTGAGCATGCCCTTGAGGGCTGCCTCAATGTCATCAATTGCTGCGTAGATGACGGAGTAGAAGCGCATGTCCACGCCTTCGCGGTCTGCCAGTTCGGCAACACGCTCGGCGGGCTTGACGTTGAAGCCGATGATGACGGCGCTGTCGACCGTCGCCAGGTTGACGTCGTTCTGCGTGATCGCACCGACACCGCGGTGGATAACACGGAGCTGGACACCCTCGCCGACGTCGATCTTGAGCAGCGCGTCTTCGAGGGCTTCCACGGCACCGGACACGTCACCCTTGAGGATGAGGTTGAGGGTGTCGATCTTGCCATCGGCGACGGCCTGGTCGAAGTCTTCCAGGCTGATGCGCTTGCGGCGCTTGGCCAGGGCGGCGTTGCGGTCCGCAGCTTCACGCTTCTCGGCGATCTGGCGGGCGGTGCGCTCGTCAGCGGTCACGAAGAACGTGTCGCCGGCGCGCGGGACGTTGGACAGACCCAGTACCTGCACGGGGCGGGACGGGCCGGCCTCGGTCAGTGCACTGCCGTCGTCGTCGAACATCGCACGGACACGGCCGTGGGCCGTACCTGCCACGATGGTGTCGCCGATGTGCAGGGTGCCGGACTGAACCAGGACGGTAGCGACCGCGCCGCGGCCCTTGTCCAGGTTGGCTTCAATCGCGATACCGCGGGCGTCCTTGTTCGGGTTGGCGCGCATGTCCAGGGCTGCGTCTGCGGTCAGCAGGACAGCCTCGAGCAGTTCGTCGATGTTCAGGTTCTGGCGGGCAGAGACCTCCACGAACATGGTGTCGCCACCGTACTCTTCCGGAACCAGTCCGTATTCGGTCAGCTGGCCGCGGACCTTCTCCGGGTTGGCGCCTTCCTTGTCGATCTTGTTCACGGCCACGACGATCGGCACGTTGGCGGCCTGCGCGTGGTTGAGGGCTTCAATGGTCTGCGGCATAACGCCGTCGTCCGCTGCGACCACGAGGATGGCGATGTCGGTAACCTTCGCACCACGGGCACGCATGGCGGTGAACGCCTCGTGGCCCGGAGTATCGATGAAGGTGATCTTGCGATCGGTACCTTCGTGCTCGTGGGTGACCTGGTAAGCACCGATGTGCTGCGTGATGCCGCCGTGCTCGCCCGCCATAACGTCGGACTTGCGGATGGCATCGAGCAGGCGGGTTTTACCGTGGTCAACGTGACCCATGACGGTGACAACCGGAGGACGCGCCTCAAGTTCCTCGTCGCCTTCGGCTTCCAGCTCGGCATCGAAGTCGATGTCGAAGCCGGAGAGCAGGTCGCGTTCCTCGTCTTCCGGGGACACAACCTGGAGCTTGTAGCCAAGCTCCTCGCCCAGCAGGGCGAAGGTCTCTTCATCCAGCGACTGCGTGGCGGTAGCCATTTCGCCGAGGTGGAAGAGGACGGTCACCAGTGCTGCGGGGTTCGCCTCGATCTTGTCGGCGAAGTCCGTGATGGACGAGCCACGGCGAAGCCGTACGACGGTGTTGCCGTCGCCGCGGGGCACACTGACGCCACCCAGCGACGGAGCACTCATCTGCTCGAGTTCCTGGCGCTTGGCACGCTTCGACTTGCGCTGCTTGCCACGGCCTGCGCCGCCCTTGCCGAAGGCACCCTGGGTGCCACCGCGACCGCGGCCACCCTTGCCGAAGCCTCCACCGGCCGGAGCGCCGCCACCGGCACCGGGAGCACCGGTACCTGGAGCGCCACCCGGACGGCCGGGGCCGCGGGCTCCGCCGCCGGGACGGCCTGCACCAGCGGGTGCGGGACGTTCGGTGCGGTTAGGCATCATGCCGGGAGTCGGACGGTTTCCACCCGCGCCTGCCGGACGGCCAGCGCCTGCTGCACCAGCCGGACGCGGAGCGCCCGGGCGTGCACCCGGAGCGCCGCCGGTGCGGGGAGCACCCGGACGGGGACCACCAGCGCCTGCTGCGGGACGGGGGCCGCCGGGGCGTTCGCCCTCGGTGCGGCTTCCGCCCGGACGCGGCATGCCCTGGGAAGGCGCGAACGGGTTGTTACCCGGACGCGACGGACGATCGTTGTCGCCGCCGCGGCCCCGGGGCATGCCCTGGGACGTTGCGAACGGGTTGTTGCCGGGACGGGGACCGCCCGGACGGGGTGCCGAGCCACCCTGGCGTGCCGGAGCAGCCGGGGTTTCGGCCTTGGGGGCCGGGCGTGCGCCGGGCTTGGCGCCCGTCGAGGGCGCAGCCGGTGCCTGTGCGGCGGGAGCTGCCGGTGCTGCGGGAGCGGCACTGGGTGCCGGTGCAGCTGCGGCCGGAGCCTCGGTCTTGGTTTCGGCAGCCGCCGGCGCTGCGGGGGCAGCCGGAGCCGGCGCGGGCGCCGGACGGGTTGCCGAAGGGCTGGCGGGTGCCTTGGGGGCGGATGCGGGCGCTTCGGACTTCGAAGCGGCTGCTGCGCCGGGGAATGCGTTGCGGAGTTTCCTCACAACGGGGGCCTCAATGGTGGAAGAGGCAGAGCGAACGAATTCGCCCAGTTCCTGCAGTTTGGTTACTGCATCTTTGGAAGTAATACCGAGCTCTTTAGCAAGCTCATGTACGCGGACCTTGGCCACATTTCTCCTGTCTCGGTCCGCACCGAGCCAGGCACGAACCGTCTACTTCTTACTGCGGACCTCCGCCGCGAGTGCAGCTGAAAGGTCCATTGCAGAGCGCAACAAAGATGTCATCGTTGCGCACTCATCGCTGGGAACTCATCGGGTTTCCATCAGTTTTCTGACCCGCTTTCAGGTTGGACGGTTGTTGCTGCGGCCACCGGGGTGTCCACGGCTTGCGTGCCTGCCATGATCCGGCGTTCGACGTCGGCTGTTACGGTAGCGCCGTTAAGGGCACGTCCGAACGCCCGACGTTTGACCGCCAGTGCCAGGCACTTTTCGCTGGGGTGCAGCCATGCACCCCGGCCAGCCATCCGGCGTCGTTCATCCAGGACGACGGCGGAAGAACCGCTGCCGTCGGCGACGAGCCGCAAGAGCTGTGACCGCGGACCCTTTTTCCGGCATCCGATGCAGGTACGCTGCGGTTGATCCTCGAGGTGTTGCACGTGTGCCACTTACGAGTATCTTCCTGCCAGTTCATATCTGCCGGCCCCGGCCGTCCGGAACCAGCCTGGCCAAGGGGTTGTGGACAACACCTTCGCCGGACTTACACCGGACACGTTGGAACACGCGGATACCGGCCGTTAGGCGCGGTCATGTCTATTCTAGCCCCTTCGTCGCCCGGGCCCCGAACTTGCGGGGACACGGACGACGAGGGCCAGGTCTGAACGGCGGCCGCCTGAGGTCCGGGGCCGAGGCGTTGAACGCCTATTTGTCGCGGCTGACCGCGGCATCCGAGACGATGTCGATCCGCCAGCCGGTGAGCTTCGCGGCGAGGCGGGCGTTCTGGCCCTCCTTGCCGATCGCGAGCGAGAGCTGGTAGTCCGGCACGACCACGCGGGCCGAGCGGGTTGCCTCGTCCGTGATGGTGACCGAATTCACCCGGGACGGGGACAGCGCACTGGCGATGAAGGTCGCCGGGTCGTCGCTGTAGTCGACGATGTCGATCTTCTCGTCGTTGAGTTCGTTCATGACCGCACGGACGCGTGATCCCATTTCACCGATGCAGGCACCCTTGGCATTGATGCCGGCGTGGTTGGCCTTGACGGCCATCTTGGTGCGGTGACCGGCTTCGCGGGCCAGGGCGACGATTTCCACGGAGCGGTCCGCGATTTCCGGAACTTCCATTTCGAAGAGTTTCCGCACGAGGCCCGGGTGCGACCGGGACAGCGTGATGGAGGGACCCTTGGTGCCGCGGTGCACGTCGATCACGAAGGCGCGCAGACGGTTGCCGTGGGTGTACTTCTCCCCCGGCACCTGCTCGGGCGGCGGCAGCAGCGCCTCCACCGTGCCCAGGTTGACCTGGATCATGTGCGGGTTGTTGCCCTGCTGGATGGTTCCGGCCACCAGCTCGCCCTCGCGGCCCTTGAACTCGCCGAGGACGTTGTCGTCCTCAACATCGCGCAGGCGCTGCAGGATGATCTGCCGTGCGGTGCTGGCGGCGATCCGGCCAAAACCTGCCGGGGTGTCTTCGAATTCACCGATGGGGGCGCCGTCGTCGTCGATCTCCGTGGCCCAGATGGTCACGTGCCCGCTCTTGCGGTCCAGCTCGGCACGGGCCTTTTCGAAGGCTCCGGGCGTCTTGTGGTAGGCCACCAGGAGGGCCTGTTCGATCGTCGGAATCAGGAGATCCAGGGGGATTTCACGCTCACGCTCCAGGAGTCTCAGTGCGCTCATGTCAATATCCATTAGGCCTCCTCAGAAGGTCCATTGTTTGCGTTCTCCAGGCCTGCCTCTTCGAGGTGGCTGAACTCGATCTCGACTTTTCCGCTGCGGATCCTGTCGAAAGGAAGTTTGATGGGCTCGCCCTGCTTGGGCTTCATGCCCTTCTTGACGGCGATCTCGGGGATCAGGGTGACGCCGCCGTCGTCGACGGACTGGACCCGGCCGGTGACGTTCTCGCCCTGTAGGACATTGACCTTGACCATCCGGCCGCGGGCGCGGTGCCAGTGCCGCTCGTCGGTGAGGGGACGCGCGACGCCGGGCGAGGAAACCTCAAGCTCGTAGGGCCGTGCGTCGGTGCTGGGATCGTTGTCGAGAATGTCGGAGAGGGACTTGGAAATCTCCGCGATGACGTCGAGGCCGACGCCGCCCGTTTCCTCCTGCGGCAGGTCCACCACCACGTGGACCACCCGGTTGGCGCCGGCGACGTGAATGGAGACGTCCTCCAGGAACAGCCGGTTTGCCAGGACTTCGGGCTCCAGGAGGGCATACAGCCGCTCGGCCTCGAAGTTTTGGGCGGGTGCGGCTTCAGCCTTCCCCGTTCCGGTCCGGTCTGTTGAAGTCGTGGCTTCTGCGTTGGTCATGATGCCGGCCGCCTCCCGCTAGATGATGTTGTGTGTACTAGCCTAGCGATTTTCCGGGCACCGTGGTGCACCGAGTTCCCGGCCGGCATGACAACATGGTCTGTTGTGAATGACGACACCAGGGAAAAGCGGCGGCGCGGGCTCGTTCCCCGCATCGCACTGCTGGCCTGCCTCGCCCTCGTGGTCATCAGCCTCGGCGTTGCGCTGGGCCCTGGAAGCCCCCAAGAACCCGCCGAACCGCCCTTTTCCGAACAGGCGAGGACCGCCGCACTGACTGAGACCCTGCGGCTGCGCGCGGCCGGCGAGCAGCTCGGCCAGGTAACCGCCGGCGATAGTCAGGCCGCCGTGGCGCACACTGTGAGTTTGCTGACAAGCCATGCTCGGGCCCTCCTGGTGCCGGGCCAGGACCAAGTGGCGTTGGTTCCTCCGCCGGGTCCGGCCGCACCTTCTGTTGCCTCCTCGCCGGCTGTTTCTTCTGTTGCGCCGGCCACTGCCTCTGCGTCCGCCGCCAGTGCGCCTGCCGCTGCTCCCCTGCCTGCCTCGGCGGCCGCCCTGGCCACCGAGCTGGCGGCCAGCGCCTCGCAGCGGCTGGCCGATGCTGCCGTGGCCGACGGCGGCATGGCACGGCTGCTTGCGGCCGTCGGGACCGCCCAGCTACTTGAGGCGTCCACCCTCGCCGCGGCTGTCGGGGCGCCGGCCCCTGCGGTGCCCGACCCGGTCGCGCCCGAGGTTTTCGACGCCTGCCCGACGCCGTCGGTATCACCGTCCGCCGCCGCTGGGGGTGCCGCGGCGGGCCCTGACACTCCGCCGGGTACCCCGGCCGCATCCGGGCCTGCGTCACTGCCCGGTGCGCTGGCGGCGACCGTGGAGAGTGAACTCGAGACCGTCTACGGCTACCAGGTGGCACTGACCCGGCTCGGCGGCGCGGCAGGTCCGGCGCCGAAACTGCTGGCCCGGCACGAGGCACTCGCCGCCGCGGCCGAAGCGCTGAGCAGGATGCACTGCGCCGAGGTGCCACTGCGGGAAGCCGGGTATACCCTCGACCAGAAGTTCCTCGCCGCACCTGCCGCTGGTCTGGGAGCCCTGGAGGCTTCGGCCCTTCCTGTGTACGGCGACCTGGTGGCCCTGAGCGAAGGCGAGACCCGTCAATGGGCGATCTCAGGTCTCGTTGAAGCCGCGCGCCGGACAGCACTTTGGGGGGCCGACGCCGGCGCCCTTCCCGGGCTGGCGGCTGACCTTGACCAGTTGCCCGAGCTGCCTGGACCCAGCCCGAGTCCGTAGCTTGACTCCTGGTTCCTGGCCTTTGGCTCTGGCTGCCGACTTCCGGGCTGGCTGCCGCCATCTGGCCCCACTTTCGCGCGGCCACTCCCTGCGTTGGTCCTTGCTTCGACAGAGCGGGGCAACTTTGGGAACCGTCCACCCCGAATTCCGCCTGGAACTCCGCGCGCCCCGCGTCAAAGTGCCCCCACCGCGCCGCCCTTCGGTGGTCGGGCACCGGGACCACCCAGTTGACGGAGTCCGGCGGCGGGCCGGCGGCAGGCTGTGCGGCGGCTGGCAGCGGGACGTTGTGGCAGCGCGGCAGGACGGCACCGGACCGGGTCCCCGTCGCGGAGCCGGCACACAGGGGACCGGCCCCTGGAGCGGCCGACCGAACGGGGCAACTTTGGGGACCGTCCACCCCGAATTCCGCCCGGAAGCAGGCGTTACGCGTGTCAAAGTGCCCCCGTTGCGCCGACAAGGGGTCCGCAGCGGCACAAAGGCACCGCCAAAGGAACTTCCGGGCCTGGAAAACCCCGTCGCGGCGGGAAAGCCGCGGCTTACTTAGGCTCGTAATACTGGTGACACGGCGGCGGCGGTGATTTGCTGTAGCAATGGACAGTCAAGCCGCACCCACCCAGCATGATAATGAGCCCCACCACAACGACATTGCGCACCGCCTGAACTGGCTCCGCGCGGGCGTGCTGGGGGCCAATGACGGCATCGTCTCCGTCGCAGCCATTGTGGTCGGCGTCGCGGGTGTCACCACGGACTCCGGCCCCATCCTCATCGCCGGCACCGCCGGTGTCGTGGGTGGCGCAATCTCGATGGCCCTGGGCGAATACGTCTCGGTCAGCAGTCAGAAGGACAGCCAGCAGGCCCTGATCGAGAAGGAACGCCGGGAACTGGAAGAACAGCCCGAGGAAGAACTCGAGGAGCTCGCGGCCATCTACCAGGGCAAGGGCCTCAGCGCCGACACCGCCCGCACGGTGGCCAAGGAACTCACTGCTCACGATGCGCTTGGCGCCCACCTTTCCGCCGAACTGCACATCGACGAGACAGACATTGTCAGCCCCTGGCACGCCGCGTTCGCCTCCGCCGCGGCGTTCCTGGTCGGCGCCATCCTGCCGATGCTTGCCATCCTGCTGCCGCCGGAGAACATCCGGGTTCCATTGACGTTCGTGGCGGTACTGGTGGCGCTCGCCTTGACCGGGGCGATCGGCGCGTGGATCGGCGGCGGCGGGAAAATGAAGGCGGCCATTCGCGTGGTGATCGGCGGCGCTGCGGCCCTCATCGCGACCTTCCTGATCGGCAGCTGGCTCGGCGCCAGCGGCATCACTGCCTGACAGGCCTGGTCCGGCCGAGAGCGGGCCGTCTCCCTCGCCGGACCGGTTGGCGGCGCAGGCTCGGCGCAACTCCTGGGCCAGCATTACGATGATGCCTCGGGTTCCCTGACGTAGCAGAGGCGGTAGGCGTCCTCGTAGCGCACGACGTCCCCCAAGAGCGGATAACGACTCTGAGGTCCTCGACCACTGCCGGGCGCCGGGAGCAACTACGCTGGTTCCGATGAGCCAGTCCACGGATGTCCCGATCCCGCCCGACCTCGGCCGCCGTTACGGCGGCAGCGCGGCCGGCCGCGACTGGCTGGCGTCGCTCCCCCAGCTGATCCGGCACAGCCTGGACCAGTGGCAGCTCGAGGTTGACCTCGCGCCAGGCGCGCTGCCGGCGAACGGCTACGGGGCCATTGTGGTCCCAGTCCGCCGCCGCGCCGGTGGTGACCCGGCTGCGGACACTGCCGCGGCCCCTGCTTCGGCCGCGGCTGCCGTCCTGAAGATCGCCTACCCGCACGACGAAGCCCACCTCGAATCACACGCCCTCTCCCTCTGGAACGGGAACGGAGCGGTCCGACTCCTGGCCCACGACGCCGGGACCGGTGCGCTTTTGCTGGAACGCCTGAACGCCGCCCGCTCGCTGCAGGACACGCCGATGGACGTGGCAATTCCGGTCTGGGGCGGACTGATTCGCCGGCTGAGCCTGGTCCCGGATGAACGGCCGGAATGGCGGGAGTTCAGCCATGTGGCGGCCCGGGCCGAACAGTGGAGCGACGAGTTGCCCGAGAACTGGGAACAGCTGGGACGACCCTTTCCGCGCTGGCTGCTGGAGGCCGCCCTGGAGGTCTGCCAGACCCGTGGGGCCGTCGGCCGCCGCTCCGGACGGGATGTGCTGGTCCACACCGACCTGCACTACCTGAACCTCCTGGCGAGGCCCAACGGGGATGAACCGGAGGGCAGCGGCCGGGAGCGGGCCGAGGGCTGGGCCGCGATTGATCCGCAGCCCATGATCGGCGAGGCGGAGTTCGCCGTGGCGCCCTTGCTGTGGAACCGGATTTCAGAGCTTCCCGGGGCCGATCCGGAACAGGGCCTGCGGGAACGCTGCCGGGACTTTAGCCTGGCCGCCGGGCTCGTCGCCGAAGTGGCCCGCCAGTGGAGCCTCGCCCGCGAGGTCGAGAACGCCCTCTCGTATGCCTCGAAGCCGTGCCACGACGGCGATCTCGCCCGTTCGCTCTGGGTGGCCAGCACCCTCGCCGGCCGGACATTGCCGGGCCTCCCTGCGCCGCACGAGCTGCCGTCGCCGGGGCTCGAACTCAGCTAGCGCCGGCGTGCGCGTCGCCCCGGGCTCCTATCAGACCGGGCGCCCGCGGACCGCGGCCAGGGCGTCCCGCACAGCAGCGACGGCGACTGCCACGTCGGCGTCGTCGGTGCTCCAGTTGCTGACGGAGATCCGCAGGATGTCGCGGTCCTGCCAGCGCGAACCGGACATCCACGCCCGGCCGTCAGCGATAATCCATGCGGTCACCGCGCGGGTGGTGGCGTCGTCGCCAAAAGCCAGCGAGACCTGCGTGTAGTCGACATCGTTGAGCACTTCGACGCCGTCCAGCGCCGACAGCCTCTCCGCCAGCTCCCGGGCGCGCTGCACCAGCCCGCGGACCTGGGCTTCGACCCCGTCCCGGCCGAGGGATTTCAGCGCCGCCCAGACGGGCACCCCGCGGGCCCGGCGGGACAGTTCGGGAACCTTTTCAAAGGGGTCCGCAGCACCGTCGGCGTCGTGGATCAGGTAGCTGGTGTGCAGCCCCATGGCCGAGCGCAGCGCCTGGGCGTCGCGGACCACCGCGAGGCCGCAGTCGTAGGGGACGTTGAGCGTCTTGTGCGCGTCCGTGCCCCAGGAATCAGCTCCCTGGAGACCGGCCGTCAGGCCCGAGAGCTCGGGGACGGCGGCGGCCCAAAGCCCGAACGCACCGTCCACATGGACCCAGGCTCCGTGCGCTTTTGCGACGGCGATGGCCTCCAGGAAGGGATCGAAGGCCCCGGAATGCAGGTTCCCGGCCTGCAGACAGACCAGCAGCGGGGCCCGGCGTGATCCGCTCCCGCCGGCTGGGGAACCGTCCGGCAGATCACCGGGCGCGCTGTCCTGCCCACCGCCCGACGCGCCGCCCGACGACGCACCACCCGCAGCAGCGACCAGGGCGCGGTCCAGGGCGCAGTCCAGCTCCGCCGGGTCGATGCGGCCCTGCCGGTCCGCGGGAACGACTGTGGGCCTGCCGAGCCCCAGATAGCGCAGGCCGAGGTCGATCGTGTCGTGGCGTTCCTGGCCCACGAAGCACTGGATCCGGGGCGCACCGGAGAGGCCGTCGGCGTCGAGGTCCCAGCCGGCGTTGGCCAACAGGCGCCACCGGGCCGCGGCCAGTCCGGTGAAGTTCGCCATCGTTGCGCCGGTGGTAAAGCCGACGTCGGACTCTGCGGGAAGCCCCAGCAGTTCCAGCAGCCACGCGCCGGCTGCTGCTTCGATGGCCGCCGTTGCGGGTGAGGCCATGCGGAGCACGGCGTTCTGGTCCCACGCGCTCACCAGCCAGTCCGCGGCCAGCGCGGCCGGCAGCGTGCCGCCGATGACCCAGCCGAAGAACCTTCCGGAGGGCACGGCCATCAGCCCGGGTTCGGCCTTCGCGGCAAGGTAGTCCACAACTTCGGCCGCCGGCGTGCCGGTCCGGGGCAGCGGGCCGCCGAAGTCGGCTGCGAGGTCCGCGGCGGTCTTGCGGGGGCCGACGTGGCGCGTTTCCTGGCTCTCCAGCCACTGGCGAGCGTGCCGGGCCGCGGCCGCGAGGGCATCGCCGTACTGCTCTTCTGGTGCTGACATAGCTGCATGCTACGCTCGGGGCCGCCGTCCCGGGAGGGCCGGTGAGGACCCTAGAAGGAGTCCTGCCAGATGTCCGCGCCGAGTTTGATGATCAGCGCCCCGACCACGGTGAGGAACACGATCCGGATGAACTTGTTTCCCTGCTTCACGGCCGTCCGGGCGCCGAGGTAGCCGCCGGCCATGTTCGCCATTCCCAGGACAAGCCCCAGTCCCCACAGCACGGCGCCGTGCGGCGCAAAAAACAGCAGGGCGCCGGCGTTGGTGGCCATGTTCACGATCTTGGCCTTGGCGCTCGCTTCGAGGAACGCGTACCCCATCGCCGAAACGAGCGCGATGATCAGGAAGGACCCGGTGCCCGGGCCGATCAGGCCGTCGTAAAAGCCGATCACCCCGCCGATCAGGCAGGCCAGCACGTAGTGCCGGTGGCCGTTATGCCGGAGCTTTGTCAGCTCGCCGACGTTGGGTCGGAAAGCGGTGAACAGCGCGACGACGACGAGCGCGACCACGATGATGGGTTTGAACACACTCGCCGGGAGGTTCGCCGCGAGCACCGCCCCGCCGAAGCTGCCGGCCAGGGCGATCACCGCCATCGGCAGCGCGGTGCGCAGATCCGGCCGCACCCGGCGGTAGTACGTGACAGCACTGGTAGTCGTGCCGAAGATCGACCCCATCTTGTTCGTCGCCAGCGCCTGCACCGGGCTGATGCCCGGCACCAGCAGCATCGCCGGGAGCTGGATCAGTCCCCCGCCCCCGACGACGGCGTCAACCCAGCCCGCGGCGAAGCCGGCGACGACAATCAGGATCAGGGTGCTGAGCTCGATCGACTCGAGTCCGGAAACCACGCCTGAAGGGGCAGCGCGTTAGTTGCTGCGGACGGCGTCGACCACGTAGTCGACAGCCTTCTCAACGGCGATGTTCTCGGCGACGCCGCTGCGGCGGTCCTTGATCTCGACGACCCCGTCGACCAGGCCGCGCCCGACGGCGAGGATGGTCGGCACACCGACGAGTTCGGCGTCGCCGAACTTCACGCCCGGGGACACCTTGGGCCGGTCGTCATAGATGACGTCCAGTCCGGCGGCTTCCAGTTCGAGGGCCAACTTTTCCGCGGCGGCGAAGATCTCCTCGCCGCGGCCAACGGCCACCACGTGGACGTCGGCCGGAGCGACCGCGCGGGGCCAGATGAGGCCCTTGTCGTCGTGGTTGGATTCGGCCAGGGCCGCGACGGCGCGGGTCACACCGACGCCGTAGGAACCCATCGTGACGACGACCTGCTTGCCGTTCTGATCCAGGACCTTGAGTTCCAGGGCCTCGGCGTACTTCCGTCCGAGCTGGAAGATGTGGCCCATCTCAATGCCGCGCGCGGTTTCCAGCGGGCCGGAGCCGTCGGGGGCCTCGTCACCGGCGCGCACCTCGGTGCACTCGATGACGCCGTCCCAGCCGAAGTCGCGGCCGGCGACCAGGCCGAAGACGTGCTTGCCGGCCTCGTTGGCGCCGGTGACCCAGGCGGAGCCGCTGACGACGCGGGGGTCCACGAGGTAGAGCAGCTTGGCGGCGCCCTCGGTGCCCAGCAGCGGCTCGTCCAGGGACAGGCCCGGACCGAGGTAGCCCTTGACGATGAGGGGCTGCTTCTTGAGGTCCTCCTCGTTGGCGGCCTCGAGGGTGATCTCGCCGGCGATCGGCAGGAAGGATCCGATGTTCGCTTCGACGCGCTTGAGATCGACACCGCGGTCGCCCGGAACGCCGATGACGACGAACTGGCGTTCGCCGGTCGGCAGGGTGACGGCGAGGACGACGTTCTTGAGCGTGTCGGCGGCAGTCCAGGCGCCGCCGTCGGCCTCGCTGCGCGGAACGAGCACATTGGCGGCGTCCACGAGGGTGTCGATGGTCGGGGTATCCGGGGTGTCGCGTACCTCGGCAGCCGGGGCGTTGCTGAAGTCGATGTCCGCGGGGGCCACCGTGGTGACTGCCTCGACGTTGGCCGCGTAGCCGCCGGCGGAACGGACGAAGGTGTCCTCACCGATCTCGGTGGGGTGCAGGAATTCCTCGCTCTTGGACCCGCCCATGGCGCCGGCGGTGGCCGCTACCGGAATGACCTCAAGGCCGAGGCGCGCGAAGATCTTCAGGTACGCGCCGCGGTGCGCGGCGTAGCTGGCGTCCAGGCCGGCGTCGTCGACGTCGAAGGAGTAGGAGTCCTTCATGATGAATTCGCGGCCGCGCAGCAGACCGGCCCGGGGGCGTGCCTCGTCGCGGTACTTGTTCTGGATCTGGTAGATGCTCAGCGGCAGGTCCTTGTACGAGGAGTACAGGTCCTTCACCAGGAGGGTGAACATTTCCTCGTGGGTGGGCGCCAGCAAGTAGTCGTTGCCCTTGCGGTCCTTGAGCCGGAAGATGCCGTCGCCGTACTCGGTCCAGCGGTTGGTGACCTCGTAAGGTTCCTTCGGCAGCAGGGCCGGGAAGTGCACTTCCTGGGCGCCGATGGCAGCCATCTCCTCGCGGATGACGGTCTCCACTTTCCGCAGCACGCTGAGCCCCAGCGGGAGCCAGGTGTAGATGCCCGGGGCGGCCCGGCGGATGTATCCGGCGCGGACCAGGAGCCGGTGGCTGGCCACTTCGGCGTCGGCGGGATCTTCACGCAGGGTGCGCAGGAACAGCTTGGAAAGTCGAAGGACCACTGGGTATCTATCCGTTTCTGGGAAGTTGCAGGCAAAACAGTGAAACCGGAGAACCGGCGCACGCGTCTAGGTACTAATCTACCGCCAGCCCGGACGCGGAAGAGCCACGCCATAACTGACGGAAGCCCCTGGCCGTTGCCGGCTGGTCATCCTGTCATGGCGTGGCTCTGCGGCCCCAGCACCACCAATATCTTGGAAGTGAGTTCCGTTTGTTGCCCCCAAGGGCTTCTGCATCCGCGGCTGCTGCTCCCGTGGAAACACGTGCCCATGCGACACGGTTAGTTCGAACCTATGTGACCCATGACACTAAAACAAGAGCGTCCACCCAGATATTTCTCCGTGCAACAGCTGAAACTGCTGGGGCAGAAGATCGCTGGAGTTAAAAAGTGCGAGTTAGAAAAGAACCGTGGCGAACGTGCCGACCTGGCGGAAGCCCACCCGCTCGTAGGTGGCCCGGGCGCGGGTGTTGAAGTTGTTGACGTAAAGGCTGGTGACCGGGGCCAGGGTTTGGGCCAGGCCGACGACGGCGGCCATGTAGCCGGCGCTGCGGCCCTGGCCGCGGTAGTCCGGGTTCATCCAGACACCCTGGACCTGGGTCACTTCCGGGGTGACCGCGCCCAGCTCGGCCTTGAAAACCACTTCGCCTCCGGGGTTCAGGTGGACCATGGAATGCCCCGCGCGGATCAGGCCCCTGACCCGGCGGCTGTAGTACTCCCGGCCGCCGAGGAAGGGTGAATAGCCCACTTCCTCCTCGAACATCGCCGCGCACGCGGGCAGGATCCGCTCGAAATCCGCCAGCTGGCCGAAGCCCAGCTCTTGATTCGCCGGAACGGCGGGCGGCCCGGAAATCGTCAACAGCGGCTGGTCCCCGCGGACCTCATGGGCGGTCTGGCCATACTGCTCCAGCCCGGCGTACAGGGCCAGGACCGTGTCGGAGGGACCGAAAATCGAGGCATACCGGCGGCCCGAGCGGTGCGCGGCCGCGGCGACCGTGCCGGCAAGCTCCGGGTCCAGCTGAACCGGCACCAGGTTGGCGCCGGCCCAACAGGCACCGAGCAGGGTGCCGCCGTCGAACACGCCGAGGATGCTGGCGCCGCCGGTGGTGGGAGCCGCCGAACCGGCGGTTGCCAGGTGCGACAGGATGAAGACATTGGCGACGGCGTCCTGCCGGGCCAGGTCAATCAGCTGTGGGGTGTCCGAGCCCGCCAGGGTCCGGACTACGACGCCGGGAGCGGCGCCGTCCTTACGAGACGCTAACCACGGGGCTACCCTTGACAGCATCTTCGCCATCGGCCTCCCCCATCTCTTCGGCGATACGCATGGCTTCTTCGATCAGTGTCTCAACAATCTGGTCCTCGGGGACAGTCTTGATGACTTCGCCCCGGACAAAGATCTGGCCCTTGCCGTTGCCCGAGGCGACGCCGAGGTCGGCTTCGCGGGCTTCGCCCGGTCCGTTGACGACGCAGCCCATCACGGCCACCCGCAGCGGGATCTCCATGCCTTCCAGCCCGGCCGTGACCTGCTCGGCCAGCGTGTACACGTCCACCTGGGCGCGGCCGCAGGACGGGCAGGAGACGATCTCGAGCTTGCGCGGGCGCAGGTTCAGCGACTGCAGGATCTGGTTGCCGACCTTGATTTCCTCCACCGGCGGGGCGGAGAGCGACACGCGGATGGTGTCACCGATGCCGCGGGACAGCAGGGCGCCGAAGGCCGTGGCCGACTTGATGGTGCCCTGGAAGGCCGGGCCGGCTTCGGTGACGCCGAGGTGCAGCGGCCAGTCGCCCTGTTCGGCGAGCATTTCGTAAGCGGCGACCATGATGACTGGGTCGTTGTGCTTGACCGAAATCTTGAAGTCGTTGAAGCCGTGCTCTTCGAACAGCGAGGCTTCCCAGACGGCGGACTCCACGAGGGCTTCAGGGGTGGCCTTGCCGTACTTCTTCAGGATGCCGGGTTCCAGCGATCCGGCGTTGATGCCGATCCGGATTGAGGTGCCGTGGTCCTTCGCCGCGCGGGCGATTTCCTTGACCTGGTCATCGAACTTGCGGATGTTGCCGGGGTTCACCCGGACCGCGGCGCAGCCGGCCTCGATCGCGGCGAAGACGTACTTCGGCTGGAAGTGGATGTCCGCGATCACCGGGATCTGGGACTTCCGGGCGATGATCGGCAGGGCCTCGGCGTCGTCCGCGGACGGGCAGGCGACGCGCACAATGTCACAGCCCGAGGCGGTGAGCTCGGCGATCTGCTGCAGGGTGGCGTTGATGTCCGTGGTGGGCGTCGTGGTCATCGACTGCACGCTGATCGGTGAATCGGAGCCAACACCGACCGAGCCCACCTTGATCTGGCGGGTCTTGCGGCGCGGAGCGAGGACGGGTGGCGGTGCTGACGGCATTCCCAGGCTGACCGAGGTCACATGGACTCCTTGTTTCGAAGTAGGTCGGGCGGGAAACGGTTAGGCTGCGTGGCCGGCCAGCAGGCCGGTCAGTGGCGCCCAGGCCGTCGTGCGGGTGCCGGAGATGGCACTGGCCGCGGCGAACGGGTCCTGCTTGAGGACCTCGTTCAGGGCCTGCTCGTCGGCGGCCTTGAAGATCAGCAGGGCGCCGGCGCCGTCACCGTAGGGGCCACTGGCGAGCAGCGTTCCCTCCTCGGCAAGTCCTGCCGTCCAGGCGCGGTGCGCGGGGCGTGCGGCGTCGCGGGCTTCAGAGGACTCGGCGTCGTAAACGTACTCAACAGCAAAAACAGTCATACGGATACACTATCGCCCCGCGGGGCCAGGGACCCATCCGGGCGTTGCAGGGTGGTGGGGGCGCGTGGGGCGCCCGCGGCGGTCAGGTGGCGTCGCGGGGTGTCAGCCAAGGACGAGCACCTTGGCCAGAACGGCGACGCCGGCCGCCCACAACAGGGAGGTGAGGGTGCCGATGATGAACCGCTCCGCGGCGACCGGCGTCTCCTTCAGTTCGGCAAAGCGGCCCAGTCCCTTGATTGCGACCACGTACGCGATGGCGACCGGTTCGCCGGCGAGGATGGCAAGGCAGACCGCCAGGCGTTCCAGGACACCGATGATGGCACCGCCGCGCAGGATCCGGACGCTGCTGACCGCGGCGGCAGCGGAGCCCGGTGCGGAGCCTGCCGCCGATCCCGCGGCCGGCGCGGATCCGCCCGCGGCGGGGGCGGATCCGCCGGCGGCAACGCTGGCCCCGGCGGCGCCCGTCGCTCCGGCGGCGGGTGCACCCGGGGTGGTTTCGGTTGGGGCCGAGGGATCAACCGTGGCGTCCGCGGAGGGGTCATTTGCCGGGTCGGCGCCGGCCGTGGCGTCCTGCCGGTCGTCGATGGTCCGGGCGAGCCGGAAGACCAGGGCCGTCACGGGCCAGCCGGCGAAGCCTGCAGTGAGCAGGGCCAGGGTGATCCAGAGGGCGTTCACCGGTCTCCTTCTGTACTGTCCGCGGGCTTACTGTCCGAGGAGCGGGACGGGCGCTGCGTCGGCGCCGGGTTCCCGACCCCGCCTGCGGGCCCGCCGGCGTCGTGGTTGCCCGTGATAATTCCATGGGCGAAGTCCAGCAGCATTTCCGCCGCGGGCCTCGCGGCCCATTCTTCCTGCCAGGCGGAGCGCAGCAGCGCACGGCTCACCGACTGTTCGGTGATTCCCAGTTCTTGCGCAGCGGCTTTCTGCGTGCCGTGGGTGCCGGAGTGCCCGTGCTGCAGCGGGCGCAGCACATCCACGACCTTCCACTGGGCGGCCGTCCGCTCCTGGACCAGCCGTCCGATCAGGCGCAGCACCGCCTCCGCGTTGGCGCAGGCCCGGGCGCCGGCAGAGCCTGCGGGAGAGGGCGCGGCCGCTCCCCGGCGCAGGCCTCCCGAGACGACGGCAACCGGCACGTGGGCGGTCCCGGATTTTGCCCGCTCCACGGCTGCGCGGGCGGCCACGAAGGCCGGGCCGGATCCTTCCCGCGGGCTGGCAGGCAGCGGGAGATCCACCACACCCACTCCGATTCCCACGTACCAGCGGCCGCTGCGTAGGGCGTGGAGTGCGATGTCCACGACCTCGTCCGCGCGCTCGATGACCCCCTGGACTTCATCGCCCACGGAGCGCTCGAAGCGCCCGGCGGTGGACAGCCCAGCCAGTTCCCCCAGGAGGGCCGGGACACGGTCGACGTCGGCGCTGCTGCCGCGCTGGTCGATAGTCATCACGTACATAACCCCCACCCTACAAGGGCTGATCTTCCATAATCAATCACTTTCAACTGATTACTTGAAATAAGCCATATTAGGCTGAGGTTGGACAAACAGCCGTTTCCGGTTGCCACGGCCGGCGGGCCCGGCGCCGAAGCCGGAACTTCGCGCCCCGGGCTTTCCGAGTTCGCCGGAAAGCTGCCAGATCGCGGTTTGCTTCTAGCGACCTCGAAGCTTTCCGGCGATCCCGAGTTTGCCACCCCGCGGCGGCGGGGGCGTCAACACTGCGCTGGACCTGGCGGGACATTTCCGCAGGCCGGGCGGCCGGGGCGTCAGCCGAAGAGGTTGACCGGCTTGACGATGTCCGCGTAGATCAGCAGGGCGCCCATGCCCATCAGCAGCACCGCCACCACATAGGTCACCGGAAGCAGCTTGGCGATGTCGAACGCGCCGGGGTCCGGGCGGCCGAACAGCTTGGCGATCCTGCGCCGGGCCCCTTCGTACAGCGCGCCGGCCACATGGCCGCCGTCGAGCGGCAACAGCGGGATGAGGTTGAAGACGGCGAGCGCGAAGTTGAGTCCGCCCAGCAGCCCCACCAGGGTGGCCACCCGGGACTGCAGCGGCACTTGCTCCATCGCGGCGACCTCGCCGGCCACCCGCCCCACGCCGACCACGCTGATGGGACCATTGGGGTCGCGGGGCTCCTCGCTGAAGGCTGCCTGCGCCACGCCGGCCACGCGGGCCGGCAGGTTGACGACGACGCCGGCGATCTGCTTGATGTTCTCGCCTGCCATCGGCAGGACGGTCGACGCCGGCTGCGGAACCAGCGCGGTCTGCGCACCGATGCCCAGGAAGCCGACGTCCTGGTACTGCAGGGTGCCGTCGGCGCTCTTGGCCTGGCGGCCGTCCTCGCCCACGACGGGACGCGAGGAGAGGACGGGGGTGACGGTGGTGGTGACCGGGACGCCGTCGCGCTCCACCGTGATGCTGACCTGCCGGTCCGCGGAGGCCCGGATCCACCCGGTGAGTTCGTCCCAGTTGGTCACGGCCTTGCCGTCGAAGGAGGTGATGGCGTCATTGGGCAGCAGTCCGGCCGCGGCGGCGGGGGTGAGCTGGCAGTCAGCGGAGTTCGGGTCCACGGTTTCACCGGCCTTGACCTGGCATTTGGAGACGTCGGCGATGGTGGTGGTCTGGGTGGCGATGCCGAAGCCCATCAGCAGCACGGCCGTCAGCGCGAGCCCGATCAGCATGTTCATGGCCGGGCCGCCGAGCATGATGATGATCTTCTTCCAGACCGGAAGCTTGTAGAAGACCCGGTTCGCGTCGGCGGGGCCGACCTCCTCGTGCGCCATGGAGCGGGCGTCCGTGGCCAGCGACTGGAACATGCCGGTGCTGGAAGTCCGGACGGTGCCGTCCTCCTTGTTCGGCGGGTACATGCCGATCATGGAGACGAAGCCGCCCAGCGGGATGGCCTTGAAACCGTATTCGGTCTCGCCCTTTTTGCGGGACCAGACGGTGGGCCCGAAGCCGATCATGTATTTGGTGACGCGGACCTTGAACAGCTTGGCCGGCAGCAGGTGGCCCACCTCGTGGAGGGCAATGGACACGGCGATGCCGATCGCCACAAAGACGACACCGAGGATAAAGAGGAGGACGGGACTCATGCTTTGATCTGCTGCTTCCTAGACGCTTCTGACGGCTAAACGTTCGTGGGTGCGGGCGCGTGCCCATCTTTCAGCATCCAGCACAGACTCCAGCGTCAGCCCGGAGGATCCTGTGTGTTCGCTGAGGACTGCTTCGATGGTATCGACGATGTCGGTGAACCGGATCCGGCCGGCGTGGAACGCGATCACTGCCTCTTCGTTCGCGGCATTGAACACCGCCGGGTAGGTGCTCCCCTGCTTCGCGGAGTCCTTCGCCAGCCCGACGGCGGGGAAGGCTGCGGTGTCGAGCGGTTCGAAGGTCCAGCTGGTGGCTTTGCTCCAGTCGCAGGGTTGGGCTGCCTGCGCCACGCGGTCCGGCCAGCCCATGCCCAGGGCGATGGGCAGGCGCATGTCCGGCGGCGAGGCCTGGGCGATCGTGGACCCGTCGATGAACTGGACCATCGAGTGCACCACGGACTGCGGGTGGACCACGACGTCGATCCTCTCCAGCGGGATGTCGAAGAGCAGGTGGGCCTCGATCACTTCCAGCCCCTTGTTGACCAGGCTGGCGGAGTTGGTGGTGACCATCAGGCCCATGTCCCAGGTGGGGTGGGCCAGGGCGGCCTGCGGGGATACGTCGTGCAGCTGGTCCCGGGTCATCCCGCGGAAGGGTCCGCCCGAAGCCGTGAGGATCAGCCGGTCCACCTCGGCCGCGGTGCCGGAGCGCAGGCACTGGGCGATGGCGGAGTGTTCGGAGTCGACCGGGACAATCTGCCCTTCGCGGGCCGCGGCCTTGACCAGGGCGCCACCCACAATCAGGGACTCCTTGTTGGCCAGGGCCAGGGTGGCGCCGGATTTGAGCGCGGCGAGGGTGGGCGCCAGGCCGATGGAGCCGGTGATGCCGTTGAGGACGACGTCGGCTTCGATCTCCGCGATCCGGGTGGAGGCGTCCGGCCCGGTGAAGATCTCGGGACGGTAGCCCGTGACGCCGGCGGTGCGGGCGGCGTCGCCGATCAATTCTTGGAGGGCCTTAGCGTCGCCGGATGCGGCGCCGATGGCCTGGGCGCGGGTGTGGACCGCCTGCCGGGCCAGGAGCTCGGGGTTGCCTCCGCCGGCGCTGAGCGCCACGACCTCGAAAAGGCGCGGGGCGCCGTCGACGACGTCAATCGCCTGTGTGCCGATGGAACCGGTGGACCCGAGGAGGACGATCTTGCGCGGCTGCATGATTCCAGTATCCCGCACCGGGTTCTGTGCGCCGCGCGCCGGGGCACGGCCGGCAGACGGCGACAGACGGCAGGGCAGCGAGTGCCCGTTGTTGTAGCCTGGGCCGAAAGCGGGAAATCGAAGACTGGGGGCGGCTTTGGCCGAAAAACTGACGGCGTGGTCGAATGCCGAAGTGGCGGCCACGGTGGAGAGCTATCTGGAGATGCTGCGGCGCGAGGTTTCCGGCAAGCCGTATGTGAAGAGCCAATTCAGGCAAGCGCTCCTGCCGCTGCTCTCGAAACGGTCCGAGTCGGCCATTGAATTCAAACACCAGAACATCTCGGCAGTGCTGATGAAACTGGGGCTCCGACCTATCCGGGGCTATCAGCCCGCGCACAACTACCAGCAGTCGCTGGTCCCGGAAGTGCAGCGTCAGTTGTCCTCCAGCCCGTCGCTGGTCGAGCTCATTCTGGCCGAGGCCCTGCGGGCCCCCGATCTGGCCGTTGATGGGGTTCTGGATTTCACCAGCGCCAGCACGCCGTCCATCATTTTCCCCGAGCATTCGACGACCTCCCCGGCCCGGGTGGCACGCCCCGACTACGCCGCGATTGAAGCTCGAAACCGTGCCCTCGGGCTGGCCGGCGAACTCGCTGTGGCGGATCTGGAGTACCGGCGCCTCGTGAAGGCGGGCAAGAGCAAGCTCGCGGCTCGGATTGACCACGTCAGCCTGACCGATGGAGACGGGCACGGCTTCGATATCTTGTCCTTCGAGGAGACCGGCCAGGAGCGGCTGATCGAGGTGAAGACCACGAGGTCGCGGGCCGAAACGCCGTTCTTCGTCAGCCGCAACGAACTGAAAGTGTCCAGGGACCGCGCCGACGTCTACCATCTGGTCCGCGTATTCAACTTTGGCCAGGTGCCGGGGTGGTTCCCGCTGCGCGGAAGCCTGGACACTAGCTGCGTCCTGGAGCCGAACGATTTCATGGCGCTGCCCCGGCCGGCTTAGATCAACGCACCGGCGTGGCATTGCGGCTCGCGACTCCCGCGAGAAGTTGTCAGTGCGTTGTTATATGGTCGGTGAATGCCGCACTCAATCTTGGCCAAGGGTGGAAATTCGACTCTGCCGACACGCAACGGCGAAAGACTGTCGGTCGATCTCCAATGGCAGTCTTCCAGTTCGAATTCTGATGTGGACCTGTTCCTGATCATGGTCGATTCTGACGGAAAAGTTCCTTCTAACGATGCACTCGTTTTCTACAATCAGCCGCAGTATCTCGACGGGGCAGTTGAATACATCGGCAGGAAATCCGCACGAACCGGCATCCAGGAACACTCAGCCACCATTTCGCTGTCCCGAATCCCTGAAATTGTCCAGCGAATCGCGATAGCAGCCAGCCTGGATTCTTCGGATCAGGTCCTTGGCCAACTGGGAGACCTGCGTCTGATAATCAAATCACCGTCAGGAGTGTCCGTCGAAGTCCCCGCCTCAGACCTGTCCCGTGAAAACGTGGCTGTAATGGGCGAGATCTACCGCAGAAACGGTGATTGGAAGGTCCGCAGCGTATCGCAGGGGTGGACTGGTGGTCTCGAATCATTCCTCGGTGAACACGGTGTGTCCCTGGGCGGGGAGGCTCCGCCCGACCCCACGCCGGGACACTTGCCCGCGGCTCCCGACCAGCACCGCATCAAGGAACTTCACGATCTGGAGCACCGGATCCGGGAAAAAGAAGCGGTGCTCAGGGAGCTTGAATCAATGATTGTCGAGACACGGGAGATCAAGCTGTTTCAGGATCTCGGCATCTACGAGTTTGCGCATCCGCTGGACGACGCAATCCAGTACAGGGAGCGCCTCGACCTGTTGCGCACCAAGGTTAAAGAAACGGCGAAGGAGCGTGGCGTGACCGGGGCCGCCAACTGGGCAGTGAACGGCAGCCTGCAGGATGGCGCCCGGATGGTCCGAGAACAATGCCGGCTCATGCTCCGCGCGTACAACGCAGAAGCCGACAATTGCATCCGGACGGTCCGCAGCCACAACCTTGAGCCGACCATCTCAAGGCTGACACGGGCCAAGGACTCGATTCAGAAACTTGGTCGAAGCATGGCCATTCAGATCACGGATGAATTCCACGAACTCCGTCTCGCTGAAATCCGGCTCACCGCGGACCATCACTTGAAGGTCGCTGAAGAGCGGGAGACCCAGAGGGCACTTCGCGAGGATCTCCGTGAGCAGGAAAAAGTTGAACGTGAGCTCCAAAAAGCCCGGGAAAAATTCGAGAAGGAACGCGATCAATACGAAGCGGCTCTGCAGATAGCGATTAACAGCGGGGACGCCTCGGCCATCGCCACAATGCAGGCTCGGCTCGAACAAGCCGAACTCAACCTTCGCGACATCGAAAACCGGGAAGCCAACGCCAGGGCCGGCTACGTCTATGTCATTTCGAATCTCGGGGCATTCGGCGACCAGATCGTGAAAATTGGCATGACGCGGCGCCTTGAACCAACGGAGCGAATCCGTGAACTAAGCGGCGCGGGAGTCCCGTTCCTTTACGACGTTCATGTCCTCTTCTTTAGTGACGACGCCGCCGGTTTGGAGGGGCAATTGCACCGGGAATTCGAAGAACGGCGCGTCAACCGGGTCAACCTACGCAGGGAGTTTTTCTACGCCACCCCTCACGAGGTGCGTGAAGCCGTGCGAAGAATTGTTGGAGCAACAACACTCGAATTCAGGGAAGAAGCCGAAGCGTCCGAGTTCCGGCGCAGTATGTCGATGTCCAAGGGGGAATAGTGGGTTTCAAGAAAAGCACATCGTTCAAGGTGATGCCGGGGGTGCGTGTACGGGTCTCCACCGGCGGAGTAAGCACCTATGTGGGTGGACGCAAGGTTGCAGCGAGAAAGGCCCCGGCCTCGTCCAGGCCTGCGCCGGTCAGGACGCCGGCCCCGGCAATGGCGCCGGCCCGTCCAGGGATGTTTGCGCCGAAGGAGGAAAAGGCCCTTTTCACCTTTGTCTCCCAGCCTGAGGCCCTGAGCCTCGATGAGGCCGTACTGGCACACCCGCAATACGCAAAGCTGGGAAACGTTCTGCTCGGTCTGCGGCACCTCATCCACGGACGGACGGACCGGGCAGTGGACTACCTCCGGGCTGCGCTCTCCCTTGGCGGAGGGTTAGAATCGCACGCGTTCACGCAAAAGTATCTCGCTGGCTACCGGCTGACGCTCGGCATCGCTGGCGGCGTCGCCGTCGAGTTGCCCCTCTCGCACGATGCCACGACCCTGGCGCTTGCCGAAGGCCTGCAGATCCAGGGCCAGACGCAAGCGGCTGTGTACTACGTCGAGGCCTTGGACCCGAGCCATCCTGCATTGTTGAGTCTTGCTGACCTTTACATCGACCTGCAGGACTGGGACGAGGTTCTCCGGCTTACGAACGGCGTTGGCATTGATTCCGAAATCACTGCCATGCTGGCCATCTTCCGGGCCAAGTCACATCTGGCACTCGGTGAACTCGTCGCTGCCAAGGAATGCATCAAGTCGCTGACGACGGGCAAGAAGTATGGGACAGGCGTGCGGTTTCAGGCTTTGGCTCTCCGTTCCGAGATCAGCCTCGCCGAGGGAGCGTTCGCGCGCGCAACGGCAGACCTTGAGAAAATCCTCGCGGAAGACGCCAGCGTCCCCGGTCTCCGGGAGGCCCTGACCCGGATCCTGCACCGGCAACAGGAAGTTGAACAAGAGAAGTCCGACGCGGCCCGGGAGAAAGTACGCGCTGCGGAACTGAAGCGCGAGCAAGCCGAGCGCGCCAAGGAAGAGAAGCGCGCCGAGGCGGAAAGAGTCCGGGCAGAAAAAGCGGCCGAACGGGAGCGGCTGCTGGCCCACCGGACGGCCCCGAAGCCGGCCCTGCAGGCGGCCGTGATCGATCTTTCTTTCGATGAAGACACGCTGCCCTCCGCCAGCGAGCCAGCATCAGCCCAGTCCAGAGCCGGGGCACTTCTGCCCGGTTTTTACCCGGACCCGGAGGAAGTGGCTCCTTTCCGTTACTGGGACGGGTCAGCGTGGACGTCAAGAATCAGAATGAAACCGTAAGCGCACCCCGCCCGTTGGTGGCAGCAACCCAGCCTGTCCGCCGCTTATTGACGCCCCGGCCCGCGGGCGTAACGTGGGGAACGTGGAGTGGACGGCCTGGTTTGACGCGCCGGAGTACGAGTTCGCCCGGCAGGTGCTGCAGCGCGGCATCGCCACGATGTACTTCGTGGCCTTCCTTTCGTCACTAAACCAGTTCCCGGCCCTGCTCGGCGAGCGCGGGTTGTTGCCGGTGCCGGATTTTCTGGCACGCTCCGGCCGGTTCCGCAAGCCCACCCTGTTCAGCTGGCGCTACTCGGACCGGTTGTTCCGGGCCGTCTGTTGGGCCGGGATGGGAATTGCGGCGACCATCGTTGCGGGCCTTCCGCAGCTTGGCCCGCCGTGGGTACCCCTGCTGGCGTTTCTGGCGCTGTGGTTGCTGTACATGTCGATCGTCAATGTGGGGCAAACCTTCTACGGCTTCGGCTGGGAGATGCTGTTGCTCGAGGCCGGGTTCATTGTGGCCTTCCTCGGTTCCGACCAGACTCCCCCGCCGCGGACCATCCTGATCCTGCTGGCCTGGCTGGTGTTCCGCCTGGAGTTTGGCGCCGGCATGATCAAGATCCGCGGCGGCCGGGAGTGGCGTGACCTGACAGCCCTGTACTACCACCACGAGACCCAGCCGATGCCCGGGCCGCTTAGCCGGCAGGCGCACCTGCTGCCGAAGGCGTGGCACCGGATGGAAGTCCTGGGCAACCACTTCGCCCAACTCGTGGTTCCGTTCTTCCTGTTCGCCCCGCAGCCGTTGGCCAGTGCGGCCGCGGGGATCATCATCTTCACGCAGCTCTGGCTGGTAGCGACCGGGAACTTCGCCTGGCTGAACTGGATGGCGATCCTGCTCGCCTTCGCCGCCGTCAGTGACCCGATGGCACACGCCGTCATTCCGGCCATCCCGCTCGACTGGCACCCGGCCCTCGCAGGCACAGGGGCCGGCGCCGCAGGTGCCGCGGCGGGCAGCCAGGCGCCGGTGGCGTGGCTCGTGGTGGTACTGCTCGCCACGGTGCTGCTCATGGTGCTCAGCTACCGGCCGATCGCGAATCTGTTCTCCCACTACCAGCTCATGAACGCCGGCTTCAACCGCTGGCAGCTGGGGAACACCTACGGCGCGTTCGGCACGGTCACCAAGCAGCGGATCGAAATCGCAGTCGAAGGAACCCTCGACTCCGATCCCGATGACTCTGCTGACTGGCGCGAATACGGCTTCCGCGGCAAACCCGGCGACGTCCGCCGGATCCCGCGGCAGTGGGCGCCCTACCACCTGCGCCTGGACTGGCTGATGTGGTTCCTGCCGCTGCGCACCGTGCACGAGCAATGGTTCTACGCCTTCCTGGCCAAGCTGCTGGAGGCCGACCGCCCTACCCTGCGCCTGCTGCGGTATGACCCCTTCGACGGCGCCCGGCCGCACTGGGTGCGGGCCCGCAGCTATTTCTACCGGTTCGCGACCCGGGCGGAGTTCCGTGCCACGGGCCAGCGCTGGACCCGGATCCCGCTGCACGAGTCCATCCCGCCACTGTCCCTGCCGCCCGGCGACTGAGATGCCAGTCCCGGTGTCCGGGGCACTGTCCGGGCAGCCGTATGAACGAAAATGGCCGGAATGGCAAACACCATTCCGGCCATTTATGCCAACGGGCCGTCGAAGCCCAGACTCACAGGCCTACACGGACACCCCGTCCTTCAGCGGCACAGCCTCCAGCGAGGCCTGGCGGCGGCGAAGCCACCAGGAGCCCACAAAGATCAGCGCCATGGAGACGTACACGACCACGGCGAAGGGCGAGGAAAACAGGGCCGTGGGATCGTTCTGGGAGAGCTGCAGCGAGCGCCGCAGCTGCACTTCGAACATCGGTCCGAGGATCATCGCCACCACCATAGGTGCCACGGGATAGCCGTAGCGGCGCATGAAGTAGCCGAGGATGCCCACCACCAGCAGGATTCCGACGTCGGCCGCGGCGAAGTTCACCGAGAAGGCGCCCAGTGCCGCGAAGACCAGGATGCCCGCGTACAGGTAGGGCCGCGGGATCTGCAGGATCTTCACCCACAGGCCGACCAGCGGCAGGTTCAGCACCAGCAGCATCAGGTTGCCGACGTACAGCGAGGCGATCAGGGTCCACACGAGCGCACCCTGGTTTTCGAAGAGCAGCGGTCCGGGCTGGATCTGGTAGCGCTGGAACGCGGTGAGCATCATGGCCGCGGTCGCCGTCGTCGGAATTCCGAGCGTCAGCAGCGGGACCAGGACGCCGGCGGCAGCGGCGTTGTTCGCCGCTTCCGGACCGGCCACGCCCTCGATGGCGCCCTTGCCAAACTGTGCCTTGTTTGGGCCCTTGGCCAGTTTCCGTTCCGCGGCGTAGGACAGGAAGGTGGAAACGTCCGCGCCACCCGCCGGCACGGTGCCGATCGGGAAGCCGATGAAGGTGCCCCGCAGCCACGGCTTCCAGGACCGCTTCCAGTCCTCCTTGGAGAGCCAGGCGTTCTTTCCCTTGCTGACCGGAATGACCTCGACCGGCCCGTGCCGCAGCTTCGAGGCCACGTACAGGGCCTCTCCAAGGGCGAAGAGGCCCACGGCGACAAGGACCATGTCGACGCCGTCGACCAGCGTGGGGTTGTCGAAGGTGAAACGCTGTTGCGCCGTGCTGTCATCGATGCCGATCATCCCAATGAACAGGCCCAGCGCCAAGGACGCGAGGCCGCGCAGCACGGAGGCGCCCAGCAGGGCCCCGACGGTGAGGAACGCCACGATCATCAGGGCCACGTAGTCCACGGGCCCCAGGCCCACGGCCAGTTCGGCGACGACCGGCGCCAGGAAGGTCAGCAGCACCGTCGCGATGGTGCCGGCGACGAACGAGCCGATCGCCGCGGTCGCCAGTGCTGCTGCGCCCCGGCCGGCCTTGGCCATCTTGTTTCCCTCGAGCGCCGTGACGATCGATGATGACTCGCCCGGGGTGTTGAGCAGGATGGAGGTGGTGGAGCCGCCGTACATGCCGCCGTAGTAGATGCCGGCGAACACGATCAGGGCGGCCGCGGGATCCAGCGCGTAGGTGATGGGCATCAGCAGCGCGACGGTCATCGCCGGACCGATCCCGGGCAGCACGCCGACGGCGGTGCCGACGAAGACGCCGCCCAGGGCGTACAGCAGGTAGACCGGCTGGAGCGCCGTCGAGAAGCCATCCATGAGCATCAGAAAGCTATCCATTGAAGAACGGGACCCCCTCAAGCAGCGGGCCCGGCGGCAGGGATACGCCCAGCAGCCCACCGAAGACGTATTGCAGCACGAGCGCCAGCATGACCGAAATGATGACCGCCTTCCACAGCGGCTTGGCCTCCAGGGACCACGCCGCTCCGCTGAACAGCACGGCCGCGGCAACAGGCCAGCCGGCCGGTTCGATCAGGAAGATGTGGAGCACCACGAAGCCCACGAGTTTCGCGAGGGCCACCCAGTCGGTCTTGGCCGTGACGTCGAGGTCTTCGCTGTCCTCCGCCTGGCCCACCTTGCCGCGGAAGACCTGGGCGACGATCCCCGCGCCCACGAGCACCAGCATGGTGCACACGATGTAGGGGAAGGCGCGCGGGCCGATGCCGGTCTCCGAAGGCGGGATCGGAATCGACCCCGCCGCCAGGAGGCCCACGGCGCCCACGCTCACGAACACCAGGGCGAAGAGAATCTCCCCCGTGGGCCGTTTGGCGGGCGTGCTGACGTGAACGGACATTGTTACTTGACCAGGCCAATCTCGGTCAGCGTGGTCTTGACCTTGGCGATGTCCTCCGTGAGGAAGGTCTTGAAACCGTCGCCGGCGAGAAAGGCGTCGTCCCAGTTGTTCTTGGCCAGGGTGGCCTTCCAGGCTTCGGAGGCGTGCAGCTTGGTGACAACCTCGGTCAGCTTCGCCTTCTGCGCGTCGTCGATGGAACCCGGTGCGACAACGCCGCGCCAGTTGGTCAGCACGACGTCGACGCCCTGGTCCTTGAGCGGCTTGACGCCCGGCAGTGCCGGGGCCTCAGACGTGCCGGAGACGGCGAGCGCCCGGACCTTGCCCGCCTTGACCTGCTCGGCGTACTCCCCCACGCCGGAGATGCCGGCCTGGACCTTGTTGCCGAGCAGGGCCGCGATCGATTCGCCGCCGCCGGAGTATCCGATGTAGTTCAGCTTGTCGGACTCGACGCCCTGGGACTTCAGGATCTGGCCGGCCAGGATGTGGTCCGCACCGCCCGCTGAACCGCCGGTGATCGCCACGCCCTTGCCGTTGGCCTTGATGTCATCGACAAGGTCCTTCACGGACTGGTACTTGGATGACGCCGGGACCACCAGGACCAGCGGCTCCTCGGTGAGGCGCGCAATGGGCGTAGTGTCCTCCAGCCGCGTCTTCGCCGCGTTGGTTTCCACCGCGCCCACCATGACGTAGCCCATCACCATCAGTGTGTTGGCGTCCTTTTCGGTGGCGAGCTTGGCCAGGCCGTTCGTGCCGCCACCGCCGCCGATGTTGCTGACCTGGGCGGAGGTGACGATTTTGTTGGACTGCAGGTCCTGCTGCATGGCCCGGCCCGTCTGGTCCCAGCCGCCGCCCGGGTTGGCCGGAACAATGATGCTCAGCTTCTTGATCGGCTCCGCGGCCGAGCTCTGGCCGGCGGCTGCGCCGCTGGTACCGCCGGCACAGGCCGACATGGCGAGCACAACGCCGGCCGCCCCGGCTGCGAGCGCAGCCCGGCGGGTGAAGCTGGACCGGGTGAAATTGGAGGGGGAGGTCATGGTTTCTCCTTGTATGAATGTGACGCACGTCATCGGAATCACTTCCCAGAGACTAGGAGCCGCCCGGGGCGGGGACCAGAATTTGGCCGTAGAGGTAGTAGTGGTCATATTGGTCACGGCCCTGAGCCCCGGATTGGCCGGGGGGCAGCTGGCGGGATGGGAAACTTGTGACATGGTTCACAGGATCCCCCTACGCTTCCAGCTGGTCGCGCTGCAGCTCGGCATCGTGCTGGCTGTCCTGACCGCGGTGGGGGCCGTGACCATCCGGATGCAGGAGCAGCAGCTCCGGGATGCGTACAAGGGGCGGCTGATCGGGGTCGCAGAAAGTGTGGCCCGGTTGCCCTCCGTGGTGAATGCCTTCGGGACACCGCAACCGGCCCTGACCATCCAGCCGATTGCCGAAGTCATCCGGCAGGCCTCGAATGTCACCTACGTAGTGGTGACGGACCGGACCGGTGTCCGTCAGTCCCACCCGAACCCTGCGGAGATCGGCCGGCCCGTGTCCACCGATCCTTCGGTGCCGCTGTCCGGCGAGATCTACGTCGGTACCCAGACGGGAACCCTGGGTGAGTCCTGGCGGGTCAAGGTTCCCATCTTTGACAGCGCCGGCTCCGTGATCGGCTCGGCCTCGGTGGGAGTGCTGGAAAGCACCCTGGCGCAGGATCTCTACGAGGACCTTCCGCAATTGTTCGGGTGGCTCCTCGGCGCCGCCCTGCTGGGATCGCTGGGCGCGATGTACATTTCCAAGCTCGTCTGGCGGCGGATCTACAAGCTGGAACCGGAGGACATCGCGGCCCTGCTGGAGACCCGCGACGCCATGCTCCATGGCCTGGGCGAGGGGCTCGTCGCCGTCGACGCCGAGGGGAAGGTGGCGCTGGTCAACGACGAAGCCCGCCGGCTGCTCGGTGTGGGCGAGGAGATCACCGGACAACCCGCAGCCGAATGCCTGGAACCCGGAATCCTGCGGATGCTTGCCGCCGGCTCGGCCACCGAGGAACTGGTGCTCTCCGGCGAACGGATCCTGCTCGGCAAAGTCAACACCGCGACGGTGGACGGCCGGGAGGTGGGCAAGGTCCTTATTCTTCGCGACCGCACCGAGCTCCACACGATTCTCCGCGACCGCGACGGCGCCCTGGACGTGACCCAGGCGCTGCGGGCCCAGGCCCATGAATTTGCCAACAAACTGCATGTGATTTCGGGTCTCCTGGAGCTCGGTGAGCAGGCCAAGGCCGTGGAGTATCTGGGCCGCAGCCACAGCGACGCCGCCTTCGTCAACCGCCCGCTGGCCGCAGGAATCACCGACCACGACGTCCGCGCGCTGCTGATTGCCAAATCCACGGTCTGCGCCGAGCGCGGCGTCGAGATCCTGGTGAACCCGGATTCCGTGTGCACGCAGGACGGGACCGGCGACGTGATCACGGTCCTGGGAAACCTGATCGACAACGCGGTGGACGCCGCGGGCTTCGACAGCACCATTGCGGTCCGGCTTGATGAAACTCCCGACGGCGAGCGCACGATCACGGTTGAAGACGATGGGCCCGGCGTGCCCGAGCCGGAGCGGGCGGTAGTCTTCGAGGCCGGCGTCACCACCAAACTGGCTGAAGGCATCAATACCCGGGGCTTCGGGCTGGCGTTGGTCCAGCGGGTTGCCCGGCGCCGGGGCGGCGCGGCGTCGGTTTCGTCGTCCTCCGCGCTGGGCGGAGCCAGCTTTACCGTAAACCTGAAGACAAAAGAGGCGGAATTACAGAAGCAATGAGCTCCATACGCACCCTCATCATTGACGATGACGTGGCCGTGGCCGGGATCCACCACGGGTTCCTGCTGGCCCGCGGCGGCTTCGACGTCGTGAGCCTGGCGCACACCGGGCAGCAGGGCCTCGACCTGGCGGCGGAATTGCAGCCCGACCTGGTCCTGCTGGACATCCACCTTCCGGACATGTCCGGCCTCTACGTGCTCCGGCAGCTCCGTGGCCGCCAGCAGGCCCTGGATGTCCTGGTCATCACGGCGTCACGGGAGCTGGAAACCGTTCGCGGCGCCCTGGCCGGCGGGGTGCTGCACTACCTGGTGAAGCCCTTCACGTCCCGGGCCCTGAACGAACGGCTCGACGAGTACCTGCTCTTTCGCCAGGAACTCGCTGCGGGCGGCGCTGCCGGGCCGCTGGACCAGGACAGCATCGACCGTCTCGTGGCCCCCACCCGCCGTGCCGCCGCGGCGGATGCGGCGGCCGTGCCGGCGGCAGGGTCTCTGCCGGGGCCCCCCGCCAGGCTGCCGAAGGGGCTGTCCCGGCCCACCCTGGACGCCGTCATCGAGGCGCTCAAGTCAAGCCAGGAGGACGTCTCGGCGGCCGGGATGGCACTTCAGCTCGGACTCTCGCGGGTCAGCGCCCGGCGCTATCTCGAATATCTGGTCATCCACGGCTTCGCCCGGCTCACGCCCCGCTACGGTGCTGCCGGGCGGCCGGAAAACAGGTACTTGTGGAAGCGCTGAGCATGTCCAGTCTGAGCGGGCAGCCGGAGCATGCCCATTCGTCGCGGAGGAGCCCAGGACCTGGTTGATCGCCATGAGATCTCCATTCGACGCAGATGGCCACTATAGGACCCGCCAAAGCGGCCATTCCTGACGAATCGGCGAACATCAGACCCGCGCAAGCGGCCATTCGTGACGAACGGACGAGGACGATCTCTCCACGGAGCGCTCCGGAAGCCTCCCGGGGCTAGGGCACCGCGCGGCGGAGCGTGGATTCGGCGTGCTTGAGGATGGGACCGTCGATCATCTTGCCCTGGTGCTGGAACACGCCCGAGCCTGCCGCGGCGGCGGCGGCCAGCAGCTGGGTGGCTGCCTCGACCTCGGACTCGGTCGGCGCGTAGGCGGCCCGGACCACGGACACCTGGTTCGGATGGATGCAGGCCTTGGAATTGAAACCCGAGGCGGCGGCGTCACTCGACTCGACGGCGAGACCCGCCAGATCCGGGATGTTGACGTAGACCGCGTCGATGGCTTCCTTGCCCAGGGCACGGGCGGCCAGCAGCACGGTCGAACGGGCGTGCAACGCAACCGCGCGGTAGGCGCCGTCGTCGGTCCTGCTGGAGGTCCCGCCGAGCGAGGCGATCAGGTCCTCGGCGCCCCACATCAGCCCCACCACGTTGGGTTCGGCCGCGATCGCGGCGGCGTTCATGATCCCCAGCGCCGTTTCGCACAGTGCGATCACGCTGTAGCCCTCAAGCTCCTTGAGCTGGGCGGCGCTTTCGGCCTTGGCGAGCATCACGTGGCGGTACGGCGTGTGCTTGAGGCAGTGCAGGTCCTTCTCGAACTCGTCCGTGCCGGCCGGGTTGATCCGGATGATGGTGCGGCTCGGGTCTAGTGCGGGGACGTCCCCGGTGGCGCCGAGCTGGGCGAGGATGGCGCCGCGGGCGCGCTGCTTGTCCGCCGGCGCGACAGCGTCCTCCAGATCCACGATCACGGCGTCGGAGCGCTCGGCCGCTTTCTGGTAGCGCTCGGGGCGGTCGGCGGGGCAAAACAGCAGGGCGGGACCCATCAGGAAGCTCATGTCTCTATTCTGCCTTTTTGTGCGCGTTCTTTCTGGGTCTGGTTTGCCGGCTGCGCGGCTGCGTGCGCATCCCGGGACCACATCAGGCAGCTGCGGGTGGCCAGGGCGACGACGTCGCCGTTTTGGTTCCGGCCGGTGTGCTTCATGGTGACAATCCCCTGGCCGGGGCGGGAGGAGGAAAGCCGCTTCCCGGTCACCACGGTCTCCGTGTAGAGCGTGTCGCCGTGGTACATCGGGTGCGGGAAGGACACATCGGTCAGACCCAGCTGGGCGATGATGGTGCCCTGGGTCAGCTGCGGAACGGACTGCCCCACCACCGTGGCCAGGGTGAACATCGAGTTCACCAGGCGCTGGCCGAACGGCTGTCCGGCGCTCCAGGCAGCGTCCAGGTGCAGTGCCTGGGTGTTCATGGTCATGGTGGTGAAGAGGACGTTGTCCGCCTCGGTGACGGTCCGGCCGGGCCGGTGCGCGTAGACCACGTCCTCCTCGAGCTCATCGAAGTAGAGCCCGCGCTGTTCGATGACACGGGGTTCAATGACACCGGCTTCGGCCATGTGCTGGGGTGTCGACGTCATACGGTCAGTTCCTGGTCTTCCTCGAAAAGTTCGGCGCCGGTGGCTGCGGCCACGTCCTCGACCGTCACGTTGGGGGCGAGTTCGCGCAGCACCAGCCGGGACTGTCCGCCTTCGGACACGACGTCGATGACCGCAAGGTCGGTGATGATCCGGTCCACGCAGGCCTTCCCGGTCAGGGGCAAGGTGCACTGTTCCACGATCTTGGGCCTGCCGTTCCGGTCCACGTGCTCCATCATCACAATCACCTTTTTGGCGCCGAACACCAGGTCCATGGCGCCGCCCATGCCTTTGACCATCTTGCCCGGGATCATCCAGTTGGCCAGGTCACCGTTCCGGGCCACCTCCATCGCGCCGAGCACGGCCACGTCCACGTGCCCGCCGCGGATCATGCCAAAGGACGCGGCGGAGTCGAAGAACGCCGCGCCCTTGTTGACCGTCACGGTTTCCTTCCCGGCGTTGATCAGGTCCGGATCGACCTGGTCCTCCCCCGGGTACGGCCCGACGCCGAGGATGCCGTTCTCCGAATGCAGGACCACCTCGACGCCGGCGGGAATGTAGTTGGGGATCAGGGTGGGCATGCCGATTCCGAGGTTGACGTACTGCCCGTTGCGGAGTTCCTTCGCCACCCGCGCAGCCAGTTCGTTGCGCGTCCAGCCTTTGCTCTCAACACCGGCCGGGTGCTCGACGGCGGCCGGCCGGTATTCATGGCGGACCGCTTCGGGACGCGGCGGCGCACCCTGCAGGCTGTTGGATTCCATGGCCTAGGCTCCTGACTCATTTGTTGCTGTGGCTGGGGCCGATCGGCCGGGAACTTCAGTGCCGGCGTCGGGCGCCGGGGCGAGTGCCACCGTGCGCTTTTCGATCCGCTTCTCGGCGTCCGGGGCTAGCACCACTCGCTGGACGAAGATACCCGGAATGTGGACGTGTTCAGGGTCCAGTTCCCCCGGTTCCACGAGTTCCTCGACCTCGGCGATGGTGATCCTTCCGGCCATGGCGCAGAGCGGGTTGAAGTTCATCGCGGTGGCGTGGAAGACGAGGTTGCCGTGGCGGTCGCCCTTCCAGGCATGGACCAGGCCGAAGTCGGGGGTCAGCGATTCCTCAAGGACGTAGTCCGCGCCGTTGAAGCTGCGCACCTCCTTCGCGGCGGAGGCGATCGCGATGCTGCCGTCGGCGTCGTACTTCTGCGGCAGGCCGCCGTCGGACACCTGGGTGCCGACGCCGGCCGGGGTATAGAACGCCGGGATGCCGGCGCCGCCGGCGCGCAGCTTCTCGGCGAGGGTGCCCTGCGGGGTGAGGACCACTTCGAGCTCCCCGGCGAGGTACTGCCGGGCGAATTCCTTGTTCTCCCCCACGTATGAGCTGACCGTGCGGCGGATCCGTCCGTCCCGGAGCAGAATCCCGAGTCCCCAGTCGTCGACGCCGCAGTTGTTGCTGACGGTCTCCAGGTTCGTGGCGCCGCTCTGGTGCAAGGCATCGATCAGGGCCACCGGAATGCCGCAGAGGCCGAAACCGCCGACGGCGAGCGAGGCGCCGTCGTGGATGTCCGCGACGGCCTCGGCGGCGCTGGCAACAACTTTGTTAATCATCGTTGATCCTTCGTTCGACGGTTGCGGCCAGCGGGCGGTTAGAGCCCCAGTTCGCGGGCGATCAGCATCAGCTGAACCTCCGTGGTGCCCTCGCCGACTTCAAGGATCTTGGAGTCGCGGTAGTGCCGTGCCACGGTGAATTCGTTGATGAAGCCATAGCCGCCGAACACCTGGGTGGCGTCCCGCGCGTTGTCCATGGCTGCCTCGCCTGCGACCATCTTAGCGATGGCCGCCTGCGTCTTGAACGGCTTTCCGGCGAGCATCCGGGCGGCCGCGTCGTAGTAGGCCAGGCGGGCGGTGTGGGCGCGGGCTTCCATCCGGGCGATCTTGAACGCGATGGCCTGGTACTTGCCGATGTTCTGCCCGAACGCGCTGCGCTCCTTGGCGTATTTCACCGACTGGTCCACGCAGCCCTGGGCCGCGCCCACCGCAAGCGCCGCGATCGCGATCCGGCCCTCGTCGAGGATGGAGAGGAAGTTGGCGTAGCCGCGGCCCTGGGCGCCGAGCAGGTTCGCCTCGGGGACGTGGACGTTGTCGAGCGTCAGCGGATGGGTGTCCGAGGCATTCCAGCCGACCTTGTTGTAGGCCTTCTCGGCCGTGAAGCCGGGTGTGTTCGTCGGCACCAGGATGGTGGAGATTTCCTTCTTGATGCTGCCGTCGGGCCGTTCCGTCTGGCCGGTCACCGCGGTGACGGTGACGAGGCGGGTGATGTCGGTGCCGGAGTTGGTGATGAACTCCTTGTTGCCGTTGATGACCCAGTTTTTTGCGTCTCCGTCGCCTTCCAGCTTCGCAGTGGTTTTGGTGCCGCCGGCGTCGGAGCCGGCTTCCGGTTCGGTCAGGCCGAAGCCGGCGAGCGCCTTGCCGGAGGCCAGAAGCGGCAGCCATTGCTCCTTCTGGGCGGCGTTGCCGAAGCGGTGGATCGGCATCGCGCCGAGCGAGACGCCGGCCTCCAGCGTGATGGCGACGGACTGGTCCACCCGGCCGAGCTGTTCCAGGGCGAGGGCCAGGGCGAAGTAGTCGCCGCCCATTCCGCCGAATTCCTCCGGGAACGGCAGGCCGAACAGGCCCATGTCGGCCATCTGGGAGACGACCTCGTAGGGGAAGCTGTGTTCCTCGTCGTGCTTGGCGGAGACCGGGGCCACCACTTCGTCGGCGAATTCGCGGACGGTGTTGCTGAGGTCCTGGTAATCCTCGCTGAGTTCAAAATCCGGCATGATGACTCCTTTGTCTGTGCTGCTGTTCGGTGAAATAGTGCTGGCGCTGCTGGGTGTTACTCGGCCGCACCCATGGCAATGACGGCTTCTTCGATGGTGTCCTCGGCCTTCGACGGCTCGGCCGGGACGGCGGGGTGGACCGTGGCGAGGACCTGGTCCGCCTTCACGAGGTCTCCGGAGCTGATGCTGATGTGCACCGTCCCGTCGAGGGGGGCCACCAACTGGTGCTCCATCTTCATCGCCTCCACGGAGAGCAGCACCTGGCCGGCCTCCACGGTGTCGCCGTTGCTGACGGCGACGGAGACCACGGTGCCGGGCATCGGCGAGCGCACTGCCGGGTCGGCGGCGCCCTCCTCGCGTTCGACGGCGGCCAGCACCCGGGCCAGCCGGGTCTCGCGGGTGAGCACCTCGAGCTTGCAGGACCAGCCCTCGTTGCCGAGGAACAGTTCGGTGGGCACTCCGGGCGTCGGATTGTCCCAGCTCGGGGTGACGGGTCCGGTGTACACGGGCGCAAGCCGGTAGGCCCGGGCCGCACCGTCCAGGGTCAGGACCATGTCGTTGCGCCGACGGATCTGCAGGGACGCCGTACGTTGCGGGCCGTCGCCGACCGCCACGGTCACTTCGGCCGACGTTGCGCTGCCGTGAACGTACACCGAGGCGACGCCGCCGTCGGGTGTTCCCAGGCTGATCCGGCGTGGTGCCTGTGTGCCAAGACGCCAGCCGTCCCGCCGCCGCCAGGGACCGTCGGCGGCGGCGGTGTTTTGCTCCTCCATGGCCAGGGCGTACACAGCGGCGGCCACCAATTCGAAGTCGTCCACACGCCGGAAGCCGAAGTCCGGCATCTTCCGTTCGATCAGGCCGGTGTCCAGCCGGCCGGCCCGGACGTCGGCGTCGTTGATCAGCAGACGGAGGTATTCGACGTTGGTGTCCACGCCCAGGGCGGTGTACCCGGCGAGCGCTCCGTCCAGCGTGTCCAGGGCTGCGGTGCGGTCCTCTCCCCACGCAATGACTTTGGAGATCATCGGGTCATAGCTCGACGAGATCTCAAGGCCCTCCACCAGGGCCGAGTCCACCCGGACGCGGCCCTGGCCGGCCACGGCCTCGGTCCGTTCGGGGGCGCTGGGCCGTGGTGCGGGGCCGGGCAGTTCGTCCAGCAGGAGGACATGTCCGGTGGAGGGCATGAAATTGCGTTCCGGGACCTCGGCGTAGACCCGCGCCTCGACGGAGTGGCCGCGGAGGACGACGTCGTCCTGGCGGACGGTCAGTTCCTCGCCGGCGGCGATCCGTACCTGCCATTCGACCAGGTCGACGCCGGTGACCATCTCGGTGACCGGGTGCTCGACCTGCAGGCGGGTGTTCATCTCCATAAAGAAGAACTCGTCCGGGGCGTTGTCGGAGACGAGGAATTCCACCGTGCCGGCGCCGCTGTAGTTGACGCTGCGGGCGGCGTTGCATGCGGCCTCGCCGATCCGGGCGCGGACGCTGGCGCCGTCGGGCAGGGATTCCAGCAGCGGGGACGGCGCTTCCTCGATGACCTTCTGGTGCCGGCGCTGCAGTGAGCATTCGCGTTCCCCGAGGTGGATGACGTTGCCGTGGTTGTCTGCGAGGACCTGGACCTCGATGTGCCGCGGGGTCAGGACGAGGCGTTCCAGGAACAGGGTGTCGTCGCCGAAGGCGCTGGCCGCGACCCGGCGGGCGGTCGCCAGCGTCGCCTCGAGGTCCTCGGGCCGTTCGACGACGTGCATGCCTTTCCCGCCGCCGCCGGCGGAGGGCTTGATCAGCAGCGGGAACCCGACGCCGGCCGCGGCCTCGATCAGCTGCGCGTCCGTCATCCCGGCTTCGGCGATGCCCGGAACCACGGGCACGCCGTAGCCGATGACGTGGTTCTTGGAGCGGATCTTGTCCCCCATGACATTGAGGGACTCGACGCTGGGGCCGATGAACGTGATGCCGGCCGTTTCCAGCGCGCGGGCGAAGTCGACGTTCTCGCTGAGGAAGCCGTAGCCGGGGTGCACGGCGTCGGCCCCGGTGTCGCGGCAGGCCTGGATGATCGCTTCGATTTTGAGATAGCTCGCGGCCGCGGCTGCCGGGCCGATCCGCACGGCGACGTCGGCCTCGCGCACGTGCCGGGCTCCGGCGTCGGCGTCCGAGTAGACGGCGACCGAGCGGATGCCGAGGGCGCGCAGGGTGCGGATCACGCGGCAGGCGATCTCGCCGCGGTTGGCGACGAGCACGGTTCCGAAGAGCGGTTCGGTGGCCTCGGGTGTGACGGCCTGGGCGGTCGCGTGCGCCGGCTGCTGGGGTATTGAAGAAAGAGTCACTGCTGGCTCACATCCGGAAAAGGCCGAAGGAGGTCTCCGGCAGCGGGGTGCGGGAGACGACGTCGAGCGCCAGTCCCAGGACGGTGCGGGTCTCCGCGGGGTCAATCACGCCGTCGTCCCAGAGGCGGGCGGTGGAGTAGTACGGGCTGCCCTGGTCCTCGTATTGGGCTTTGATCGGGGCCTTGAACGCTTCCTCGTCCGCGGCGGACCATTCCTCGCCGCGGGCCTCGTACTGGTCCCGCTTGACGGTCGCGAGCACGCTGGAGGCCTGGTTGCCGCCCATCACCGAGATGCGGGATGCCGGCCACATCCAGAGGAATCGCGGCGAGTAGGCCCGGCCGCACATGGAGTAGTTGCCCGCGCCGAAGGAACCGCCGATCACGACGGTCAGCTTGGGCACCCGGGCGGTCGCAACGGCGGTGACCATCTTGGCGCCGTTCTTGGCGATACCGCCCTGCTCGTAGTCCTTGCCGACCATAAAGCCGGAGAGGTTCTGCAGGAAGATCAGCGGGATGCCGCGCTGGTCGCAGAGTTCGATGAAGTGCGCGCCCTTGAGTGAGGATTCGCTGAACAGCACACCGTTGTTGGCCACGATGCCGACCGGGTGGCCGTGCAGTTTGGCGAAGCCGGTGACCAGGGTGGTGCCGTAGTTCTTCTTGAACTCGTGGAAGCGGCTGCCGTCCACCAGACGGGCGATGACCTCGCGGACGTCGTACTGGGCGTTCACGTCGGTGGGGACGGCGCCGTAGAGCTCCGCCGGGTCCGCCAGGGGCTCGACGACGGTGTCGATCTCCCAGACGGGGGCGGCCGGGCGGGGCAGCGTGGAGACGATGTCCCGGACGATCTGGAGGGCATGCTCATCGTTTTCGGCCAGGTGGTCGGTGACACCGGAGATCTTGGCGTGCACATCGCCGCCACCGAGTTCCTCGGCCGTGACGATCTCACCGATCGCGGCCTTCACCAGCGGCGGTCCGCCCAGGAAGATGGTGCCCTGGTTGCGGACAATCACGGTTTCGTCGCTCATCGCCGGGACGTAGGCGCCGCCGGCCGTGCAGGAGCCCATCACGGAGGCGATCTGCGGGATCCGTGCCGCGGACATCTTGGCCTGGTTGAAGAAGATCCGGCCGAAGTGCTCCTTGTCCGGGAAGACCTCGTCCTGTTTGGGCAGGAACGCCCCGCCCGAGTCCACCAGGTAGATGCAGGGCAGCTTGTTCTCCAGGGCGATTTCCTGTGCCCGGAGGTGCTTCTTCACCGTCATCGGGTAGTAGGTGCCGCCCTTGACCGTGGCGTCGTTGGAGATGACCAGGACCTGGCGGCCGTGCACCAGGCCGATCCCGGCAATCACGCCGGCGCCGGGCGAGTCGTCGTTGTACATGCCGTCGGCCGCGAGCGGTGCGATTTCCAGGAACGGGCTGCCCTCGTCCAGGAGCTGGTCGATACGCTCGCGGGGCAGGAGCTTGCCGCGGGCGACATGGCGTTCCCGGGACTTTTCCGGACCGCCGAGGGCTGTTGTGGCGAGGCGTTCCTTCAGCTCCCGGGCCAGTCCCAGCTGGGCCTCGCGGTTCGCGGCGAAGGCGGCGCTCGTCGCGTCCACCTGGCTGGCGATTGTCTCCATTGACTGCTTCCGTTCTCGGCCTTCATGCTGGGGACCTGTAGTGCGGCCGTTCCAGCCACTTCGGTTAGTACCGCATAACTGAGTTTTAGGTTAGTCTCTATTAACTGTGATGTCCAACACAGGGGCAGATATTTTGAAACGAGGGATGTGCCGGTGACTGAACCCAGCGAGGCGGCCCAGACCGGCACGCACCCTCCCGCGGCCCCGGTCTTTGCGACCCAGCGCAGCCGGGCCAAGGAGAGCCGCCGCCAGGCGCTGTTGTCCGCGGCGGCCGTGTTGTTCGCCGCCGACGGGTTCAACCGCGTTTCCCTTGAGGACCTTGGCGCTGCCGCCGGAGTCAGCGGCCCGGCGGTCTACCGTCATTTCGTCGGTAAGCAGGCAGTCCTCGGCGCCCTGCTGCTGAGCGTCAGCCAGGACCTGCTCGACGGCGGCCGGCAGGTGATCGCAGCGTCCGACGGCGCCGGCGTCGCCCTGCGCGGGCTGGTCGAGTTCCACGTGGACTTCGCGCTCAGCAACCCCGACGTCATCCGCGTCCAGGACCAGGATTTCAGCAACCTCGCCGACGACGACCAGACCGAGGTCCGCACGCTGCAGAGGAACTACGTGGAGCTCTGGGTTGATGTCCTGGCCGGGCTGCACCCGGACACGGAGGCGGCCGAACTCCGGATGCGCGCTCACGCCACCTTCGGCCTGATCAACTCCACCCCGCACTCGGTGCGCAGCCACGGGCGGCGGATCACGGTGAGGCGGGCCCGGCCGCTGCTGCAGAGCATGGCCCTCGCAGCACTGATGGCCCCCGCCGCCCCACTCAGCTGACCCACCGCCCACGGCAGTTGCTCCCCTGGACTGGCTCATCCCCGGGCAACCGGGGGCCGGCCGGCTGCCATACCGGCCGAACCCGCGGGCCCTTGGGCGCTCAGGGGGCACATCCCAGGCCCAGCGCTCCGGGGGCACATTGACACGGACGGGCCGTCGGGAATGGCGCGAGAGGGAAATTCCGGACCCAAAGCGCCCCCGGACGGAGACAACCCGCCAACAGTTGCCGCCTGTGTTAAGAACTCTGACCCGCGCGAAGAGGGTCCAGAGGCACGCCCCCGGGCACGCAGCCGGCGCCCAAGGCACCCGGCACCCAAGCCCCCTGGCCCGGGCACCCGGCACCCGGCACCCGGCACCCACGGCGCCCCCTGAGGACCGGGCGCCCCGCAATCCCGGCCTGGACCCGCGGGCCCTTGGGCGCTCAGGGGGCACATTGACACGGACACGCCGTCGGGAATGGCGCCAATAGGCAATTCCGGACCCAAAGTGCCCCCGGACGGAGACAACCCGCCAACAGTTGCCGCCCGGGTTAAGAACTCTGGCCCCCGCGAATAGGGTCCACAGCCACGCCCCCGGGCACGCACCCGGCACCCGGCACCCGGCCCGGGTACCCGGCACCCACGGTGCCCCCTGGGACCGGGCGCCCCGCAATCCCGGTCTGGACCCGCGGGCCCGCGGGCCTGAGCGCTCAGGGGGCACATTGACACGGACACGCCGTCGAGAATGGCGCCAATAGGCAATTCCGGACCCAAAGTGCCCCCGGACGGACGCTGCCCGGAGAGACCACGCAACCCCTGCAGGCCCAACAACCGGACAGAACCCCGGGGCACACAAAAACTGCCGGCCGCCCTTTCAGAAAGAGGCAGCCGGCAGCCGTGCGTTCAGGGTCCCTTAGACCATGGCGAGGGCCATGCCCGGATCGGACAGGATGGCGCCGAGGTCCTGCAGGAATCGTGAGCCCTGCTCGCCGTCGACCAGTCGGTGGTCAAAGGACAGGCTGAGCGTCATGACCTGGCGGAGCGCCACCTCGTCCTTGTACTCCCAGGGCATCTTCCGCACCGCACCCAGGGCAAGGATGGCGGCCTCGCCCGGGTTGAGGATGGGCGTCCCCGCGTCGATGCCGAAGACGCCGATGTTGGTGATGGAGATTGTTCCCCCGGAGAGCTCCGCCGGGCTGGTCTTGCCCGCGCGCGCCGTGTCCGTCAGCTCAGTCAGTGCCGTGGAGAGCTCCAGAAGGGACTTCCGGTCGGCGTCCTTGATGTTCGGCACGGTCAGCCCGCGCGGTGTGGCTGCCGCGATGCCCAGGTTCACGTAGTTGTACTGGACGATCTCCTGGTTCGCCTCATCCCACCGTGTGTTCAGCGTGGGGTGGTTCTTCAGCGCGATCAGCACGGCCTTGGAGACGATGGTCAGCGGCGTGAGCTTGTAGCCGGCAAACGCCCGGCTGGCCTTGAGCCGGGCCAGCAGCTCCATGGTCGGGGTGACGTCGATGGTCAGGAACTCCGTGACGTGCGGGGCGGTGAAGGCACTGGAGACCATGGCAGCGGCGGTGAACTTCCGCACACCCTTGATCGGGGCCCGGGTTTCCCGCTCGCCCTGTGCCGGGGCCTGAGTGGAAACTTCCGCGAGGTCGCGGGACGCGACCGGAAGGTCTCCCCCGCCGACGAAGTTGCGGACGTCGTCCCGGGTGATGAGCCCGAACTCCCCGGTGCCGGTGACCAAGGCGAGGTCGACGCCGAGATCCTTGGCCAGCTTGCGCACAGGCGGCGTGGATCGCGGGCGCTCCGCCGACTCGGTAGCGGGCGCGGACGCGGGCATGGTGGTGATGCGCTCGGCTGCCGGAACGGCCGGAGCCACCGCGGTCGGCGGGGCCAGCGGGGTCACCGGGGCCACCGGGGCCACCGGAGCCACCGCAGCCACCGGTGCCGGCGCGGCGGCCGCTGGGGTGGCGAAGTTGCGGGTGCGGCGGGCCGGCCGGCCGGAGCTTTCCAGGACAGCGCCGTAGCCGACGAGGTTCGGTTCGCGTTTGGCGGCAGCCCCGTCCGCGGCAGCCCCGCCTGTGCCGGGGCCGGACCCCGCAGCCGAGCCGGGACCGCCGTCGTCGCCCTCCACCTCGAAGGAAACGATCGGCTTTCCGACCTCCACTACGGAGCCGGGCTGTTCGTGCAGGGCCGCGACGACACCGGCGAACGGCGAGGGAAGCTCGACGACGGCCTTGGCCGTTTCCACCTCTGCGATGATCTGGTTGAGGGCGACGGTGTCACCCACCGCGACCTTCCACGCGACGATTTCCGATTCCGTGAGACCCTCACCGAGGTCCGGCAGCCTGAATTCCTTGATCATGGTGGCGCTCATCCTTCCAGCCCGCTCAGGGAGTTGGGGCGTCCCAGGGCACGGTCGACGCCGTCCAGGATCCGGTCCAGGCTCGGGAGGTGGTGCATTTCCACCTTGGAGTACGGGTACGGGACGTCGAAGCCGGTAACCCGGACCGGGGCCGCCTCGAGGTGGTAGAAGCAGCGCTCGGTGATGCTGGCGGCAATCTCGGCGCCGAGGCCGCCGGTCTGGGAGGCTTCATGCGTGATGACGAGCCGGCCGGTCTTCCGGACCGAGGCCTCCAGGGTCGCGAAGTCCAGCGGGGCGAGTGAGCGCAGGTCGATGACCTCGATCGAGATGCCCTCGTCGGCGGCGGCGAGCGCGGCGTCCCTGGCGGTCTTGACCAGCGGGCCGTACGCAAGAAGCGTCACGTCCTTGCCTTCGGTGATGACACGGGCCTGCTCCAGCGAAAGGGCGGCACTGAGGTCAAGGGACTCGTCCACCTCGCCCTTGTCGTGGTAGCGGCGCTTGGGTTCGAAGTAGAGCACCGGATCATCCGAGGCGATGGCCTGCTGGATCATCGTGTGGGCGTCCTGCGGGTTGGAGACGCTGATGACGCGCAGACCCGAGGTGTGGGTGAAGTAGGCCTCGGGTGATTCGGAGTGGTGTTCCGGAGAGCCGATGCCGCCGCCGAACGGCACGCGGATGGTGATGGGCATCTTGACCGCACCCTGGGTGCGGTAATGCATCTTGGCGACCTGGCTGACGATCTGGTCGAACGCCGGGTAGATGAAACCGTCGAACTGGATCTCCACTACGGGGCGGTAACCACGGTAGGCGAGGCCGACGGCGGTCCCCATAATTCCGGACTCGGCCAGCGGGGTGTCCACGACGCGGTGCTTGCCGAAGTCCTTCTGCAGGCCGTCGGTGACCCGGAAGACGCCGCCGAGGGCGCCGATGTCCTCCCCCATCAGGATTACCTTGGGGTCGTTCTCGAGGGACTTGCGCAGGCCCGAATTGATGGCTCGGGCAAAGGTCATCTGTGTCATCAGCGTGCACCTTCTTCAGTAGCGGCTTCCGCGGGATCGCCGAAGGAGGCCAGGTAACGGGAATAGTGGTCCTGCTGGCGGTCCAGCGGGGCGTGCGGCGTGCTGTAGACGTGCTTGAAGATGTCCAGCGGCTGCGGATCGGGCATGTTGATGGTGCCGGCCCGCAGTGCCTTGGCGACGGCGTCCGCTTGGGCTGCGACGGCGGCTTCGAGTTCCCCGGTGAGCAGTCCCTTGCGGTCCAGCAGGGTCTTCAGCCTCGCTATCGGGTCCTTGGCGGCCCAGTCCTCGAGTTCGTTCGCGTCCCGGTAGCGGGTGGGATCATCCGCCGTCGTGTGCGGACCCATCCGGTAGGTGACGGCCTCGATGAAGGTCGGTCCACCGCCATGGCGTGCACGGTCGAGGGCGATGCGGGTCGCAGCCATCACGGCCAGGACGTCGTTGCCATCCACCCGCATGCTGGGGATGCCGAAGCCCGCCGCACGGTCCGCGATCTGGATGTGGGACTGCAGCCGGACCGGCTCGGAAATCGCCCAGTGGTTGTTCTGGCAGAAGAAGACCACGGGGGCCTGGAAGCTGGCAGCAAACACCAGGGCCTCGTTGACATCTCCCTCGCTCGTGGCGCCGTCGCCGAAGTAGGCCACCGCGACCGAATCGGCGCCGTCGTTCTGGATTCCCATCGCATAGCCGGTGGCGTGCAGCGTCTGGGCGCCGATGATGATCTGCTGGGTGGCGACGTTGACCGTAAAGGGGTCCCAGCCGGCCAGGGCGTTGCCCCGCCAGGCTTTGACGATGTCCTCCGGGTTGACCCCGCGGCAGTAGGCCACGCCGTTGTCGCGGTAGCTGGGGAAAACGAAATCGTCGTCACGGAGGGCCCGCGCCGAACCGATCTGGGAGGCCTCCTGGCCCAGCAGCGGCGGCCAGAGGGCAAGTTCACCCTGGCGCTGCAGGGCGGTCGCTTCGGCATCGATCCGGCGGATGACCACCATGTCTTCGTAAAGCGCGCCAAGCTGCTCGTCGGTGACGTCCTGGACCCAGGGGTCGAACTCGGGATGGCTTACGCGTTCACCCCCGGGGGTGATGAGTTGGACGAGATCCCCGCCCGACCGCCTGTTGGATTCTGCACTGTTCCCGGGCCCGCCGGCGGCAATGCCGCCTTTGCCCGCGTCGTCGGTAAACACTGTTGTCCGCACCTTCTGACGTCGTCTGACCGGAACTCGCAGGACTCGTGATCCCGTCGCGCACCGACCGGCCGGGCGCCGTTGCCCCGGATAATTGTGACCCTACTCACAATGCTCATTGGGTACAACCACCCCCGAATAAATTGAGCATTCTGCACTGTCAGGCACGCGACCACCGTGCTAATCTTGCGCATTATGCAACCCTTGGATGGCACCGACACCCGCCTGCTTTCGGCCATGGCCCGCGACCCCCGACGGACGGTCGTGGCACTGGCGCAGAAGCTGGGATTATCGCGGAATACCGTGCAGGCCCGGATGGCCCAGCTGGAGAAGAAGCACGTCTTCCTGTCCTTTGAGCGCCGCATCAATCCGGCCTCGCTCGGCTACCCGCTGATGGCCTTCATCTCGGTGCACGTCCAGCAGCAGAAGCTAGGCACGCTGGCGGTGGAACTGGCCGATATTCCGGAGATCCTGGAGGGCTACGGCCTGACCGGTTCGGCGGATCTGCTGCTCCGGGTGGTCGCGCTCGACGCCGAGGATCTGTTCCGGATCAACGGCAAGATCCTGGCCTGCGGCGGGGTGGACCGGACCGACACCGCCCTGGCCATGAGTGAGATGATCCCGTTCCGGATCCAACCGCTGCTGGAGCGCGGCTCGGCCGACAGCTGACGCCCGCCGGATAGCCCGTGCCGAAAGGATTGAAACGGCGGCCCGGCCAGGCACTTCGAACCGCAAACAGCAGGAGCCCCCGCGCGGTTGCACGGGGGCTCCTGCTGTTTCTCAGCCGGCGGGTATCACCGGCGGTTGGTGCTTAGTGGTCGGTGGCCTTCTCGGCGCCCACACCCGTGAGGGAGCGGACTTCCATTTCGGCCTGCTTCGTGGTGTCTTCCAGCCGCTTGTCCAGCACCGAACCGAGCCAGCCCAGGAAGAACGCGAGCGGGATGGAGACGATGCCGGGGTTGCTGAGCGGGAAGATGGCGAAGTTGGCACCCGGGATCATGGACGTCTTGGCCCCGGAGACCACCGGGGACAATGCGATCAGGAGAATCGCCGATCCCAGCCCGCCGTACATGCTCCAGATCGCGCCCTGGGTGGTGAACTTGCGCCAGAACAGGGAGTACACGATGGTGGGCAGGTTGGCCGAGGCGGCGACGGCGAAGGCCAGGGCCACGAGGAACGCGATGTTCTGTCCGTTGGCGAAGATACCGCCGGCGATGGCCAGGATGCCGATCACGATGACGGTCTTGCGGGCCACCTTCACTTCGGTATCCGGGTCGGCCTTGCCCTTGGCGATGACGCTGGCGTAGATGTCATGCGCAAACGATGCTGCCGCGGTGATCGTGAGACCGGCGACGACGGCCAGGATGGTTGCGAACGCCACCGCCGAGATGAAGCCGAGCAGCAACGGCCCGCCGAGGTGGAACGCCAGCAGCGGAGCGGCGGAGTTGACGCCGCCCGGGGCGGACTTGATGGTATCGGCACCCACCAGCGCCGCAGCGCCGTAACCGAGGACCAGGGTGAACAGGTAGAACAGGCCGATCAGCCCGATGGACCAGACCACGGACTTGCGGGCTTCCTTGGCGGTGGGCACCGTGTAGAAGCGCATCAGCACGTGCGGCAGGCCCGCAGTGCCGAGGACCAGGGCCAGGCCGAGGGACATGAAGTCGAGCTTGGAAGTCTCGCTCTTGCCGTACTGCAGGCCCGGGTTGAGGAGGTTCGGGTTGCCCGAGGTCTCCACCGCGCCGCCCAGCAGGTCGGAGAGGTTGAAGCCATAAATGGCAAGGACCCAGAAGGTCATGACCGCGGCGCCGGCGATCAGGAGCATGGCCTTGATGATCTGCACCCAGGTGGTGCCCTTCATGCCGCCGATCAGTACGTACATGATCATCAGGGCGCCGACGACGATGATCACCAGGGCCTGTCCGCCCCAGTCGCTGATGCCCAGGAGCAGGGAGATCAGGCTGCCGGCTCCGGCCATCTGCGCCAGCAGGTAGAAGAAACAGACCACAAGGGTGGAGATGGCCGCCGCGATGCGCACGGGGCGCTGCCGGAGACGGAAGGAGAGCACATCGGCCATGGTGAACTTGCCGGTGTTGCGGAGCAGTTCGGCGACGAGCAGCAGGGCCACGAGCCACGCGACCAGGAAGCCGATGGAGTACATGAAGCCGTCGTAGCCGTTGATCGCGATGGCGCCGGTGATCCCCAGGAACGAGGCTGCCGAGAGGTAGTCGCCGGCGATGGCGGTGCCGTTCTGCGGACCCGTGAAGGACCGGCCGGCGGCGTAGTAGTCGGCTGCCGACTTGTTGTTGCGGCTGGCCTTGATCACGATGATCATGGTGACCGCCACGAACAGGCCGAAGATGCCCATGTTCAGCAGCGTGGTTTCCTTGAGGGCCGCAACATCCACGGCCGCGGGAATCATAAACGTCATTTGTTAACCCCGCTGATCTGGTTGCCGTGCTTGTCGAATTCATGGCCCGCGATATCGTGGCGGATTTCCGCGGCGATCGGGTCGAGCTTGCGGTTCGAGTAGCTGACGTACGCGCCGGTGATGGCGAATGTGGTCACGAACTGGGCCAGGCCCATGATCAGGCCGATGTTGATGTTGCCCCAGACCTTGGTGGACATGAACTCCACCGCGTAGTCGGCCAGCAGGACGTAGGCGAAGTACCAGAGCAGGAATGCAATGGCCATCGGAAAGACAAAGCTGCGGTGACGTTTGCGCAGTTCCTGGAACCGCTCCGTCGATTGGACTGCTTTGAAGTCCACGGCCGCCGTAACGTCCGGTTCTTGGGCTTCGTTACCCATCGTTCCTCCTCATTGAGAGTTGTGTGTCCACACCGGCTGCCCTGGTTGCTCCCAACAGCCCACCGGCCAATGTGACTGCAATCACTGTCTCGCGTGATGGGACTTACATTCCATAACCGCCGCGCTCTGCGTCGCTCAGCGGTTGCGACGATGCGCTCAACGGCACGATCTGCACAGCCGGCGCCGCCGTCGTGCACTCTTCGGCCTCGTCCCGCCGGCGCCGCGATACGCTGGGCCCATGCCCGACTCTCCCCTGTTCATCGCCGCCGCCATCGCCGTGATCGCGGCAGCAATCGCCGTCGTCGTCGCCGTCGGACTCAAGGTGCTCCGGTCCTTCCGCGAGCTGGGCACCGACGCGGAACGGGCGACCTACAAAACCCTGCACACGGCGTCGCGCGCGGGTCAGCATCTGCGGACCGGACTCAATCCGGCCGGTGCCGCCAAAGCCAGCCGGCAGCTGCGCAGCCTGCTGGGCTGCGACGCGCTGGCGATCACCGACACCACGGGCGTGCTTGCCTGGGACGGGGCCGGGGAGGAGCTGAAGCCGCTGCTGATGCAGCTCGCTGCCGGAGTGCTCGACGGCGGCCACACTGCCGTGATCCCGGCCGGTGAAGTGCAGGAACTCGCCCGGGCCGGGGGCGCCGTTGCGACCCGCACAGATGTGGAACGCGCCGCGGTGATCGCCCCGATCAGGGCCGGGACCCGGGTGGTCGGCGTCGTGGCCGCCTTTGCCCCGGCAGCCGGCGCCGGGCTGGTCCGTGCCACCAGCGAGGTGGCGGACTGGGTGGCGGCGCAGGTGGAACTGGCCGAACTCGACGCGTCCCGCACGCTGCTGATGGAGGCCGAGGTGCGCGCGCTCCGGGCCCAGATCAGCCCGCACTTCATCTACAACTCCCTGAACGCGATCGCCTCCTTCATCAACACCGACCCGGTCCGGGCCCGGGAGCTCGTGGTGGAGTTCGCCGACTTCACCCGCTACTCCTTCCGCCGCCACGGGGATTTCACCACCCTCGCCGAGGAGCTGCGCTGCATCGACCGCTACCTGCTGCTGGAGCGTGCCCGCTTCGGGGACCGCGTGCAGGTGAGCCTGCGGATCGCACCCGAGGTGCTCAGTACCGTGATCCCGTTCCTGAGCCTGCAGCCGCTGGTGGAAAACGCGGTCCGGCATGGCCTCGAGGCCAAGGAGGGCCCCGGCCACATCTCCATCACCGCCAACGACTCCGGCGCCTTCGCGGAGGTGACCATCGAGGACGACGGCGTGGGGATGGACCCGGAGCACCTCCGGGCGGTCCTTGCCGGGCACGCCGACGGTGACCATGTCGGGCTGCGCAACGTCGATACCCGGCTGCGCCAGGTCTACGGCGACGAGAACGGCCTGGTGATCGAGACAGCACCCGGCGAGGGCACCCTGATCACCATGCGCGTCCCCAAGTCCCAGCCCCGCCACGACGCCTGATAGGGCCCAAACGCGTCCGGCGTTAGTCTAGATCCATGATTAATGTCCTCGTCGCCGACGACGAGCTGCCCGCCGTCGAGGAACTGGCCTTCCTGCTTGGCCGGGATGACCGGATCGGCACCATCCACCGGGCCTCCTCGGGGGCCGAGGCGCTGCGCGCCCTGGAGGTCGAGGACGTCGACGCCGTCTTCCTCGACATCCACATGCCCGCGCTCTCCGGCCTCGACATCGCCCGCGTCATCGCGCGCAGCAGCAAGCCGCCCGCCGTCGTGTTCGTCACCGCCGATGAGGACTGCGCCCTGGAAGCCTTCGAGCTGGCCGCCGTGGACTACCTGCTGAAACCGGTCCGGGCCGAGCGCCTGGCGCGGTCCATCGGCCGGATCAGCGAGCTGCTCAAGGACGGCGCCCCGCGGCCGGAAATGATCACCGTGGACCTGGGCGGGACGACGAAGATGATCCGCCGCGAGGACGTCACCTATGTCCAGGCGCAGGGCGACTATGCCAGGCTGCACACCGCGGACGCGAGTTACCTCATCCGTGTTCCGCTGGCCGACCTGGAACAGCAGTGGGCCGATGCCGGGTTTATCCGGATCCACCGCTCCTACCTGATCGCGCTGAACCACGTCAGCCACATGAAACTTGCCGCCGCCCGGCCCAGCGTCACCGTGGCCGGCGCTGAACTGCCCATCAGCCGGCGGCACCTGCCCTCGGTGCGGGAAAAGCTTGAGGCGACCCGGATCCGGCCGCAGGCATGACCCGGGTCCGGGTCACCGCCCCCCGCAGCATCACACCAGGGAGCATCACGCCGGGCAGCACGTCGCTGGGCAGCGCCGTACTGCCCGGCGCACGGTCGGCCGCCGATTCGCGCGACGCTGCGGAGGAGTCCGACGCCGGTCAGGTGTTTGTCCGCTCGCTGATCCGCACGCAGCTGCGGCTGGGGGTGGTGGTGGCCGCGGGTTTCCTGCTGATCCTGGTCGCGTTCCCGCTGATGCTGGGACTCGTCCCCGGACTCGCGCAGTCCACGATCGCCGGACTGCCCTTCGACTGGGTACTGCTGGGCGCCGGGATCTATCCGGTGGTCGGGCTCAGCGCCTGGCTCTACGTCAGGACGGCGAACCGGAACGAGGCCCGCTACCGGGACCTCACCGGGGACAAATGAGGCGCGCATGAACCCGGTTGTCGGCGTCGCAGCCTTCGCCGCCGTCTCAGTGGCCACCGCCGTCATCGGTTTCTACGGGCTCCGGATTTCGCGCACCACCGGGGATTTCTACGTGGCCTCACGGACCGTCAGGCCGTGGTGGAACGCCTCGGCGATCGGCGGCGAGTACCTTTCCGCGGCGAGCTTCCTGGGCGTCGCGGGGCTGATCCTGCTCTCCGGCACGGACGCCCTGTGGTTTCCGGTGGGGTACACCGCCGGGTACCTGATGCTGCTGCTCTTCGTCGCAGCACCCCTGCGCCGCTCCGGCGCCTACACGATTCCCGATTTCACTGAAGCGCGGCTCGACTCCCGGACGGTCCGCCGCGTCACGAGCGTCGTCGTGGTGATGGTCGGCTGGCTCTACATCGTGCCGCAGCTGCACGGTGCGGCGCTGGCCATCCGGATCAGCACCGGGCTGCCGGCGTGGGTGGGACAGGCGGCGGTGGTCGCCGTCGTCTGCATCACCGTGGTGTCCGGCGGAATGCGGTCCATCACCTTCGTCCAGGCCTTCCAGTACTGGCTGAAACTGACGGCGCTGGCCGTGCCGATCCTGTTTATCGCGTTCAGCCTGGCGGGTTCCGGAACGTCCGCCGTGGCGGTGGCGACAGCGAATCCCACGGCCGTCGCCCCGGCCGGGCTGTACCAGAACATCTCGCTGCTGGTGGCGCTGCTGTTCGGCACCCTGGGCCTGCCGCACGTGCTCGTGCGTTTCTACACCAACCCGGACGGGCAGTCGGCCCGCCGGACCACCCTGATTGTGCTGGGCCTGCTCTCGGTCTTCTACCTGTTCCCGACGGCGTACGGGCTGATCGGCCGGATGTTCGCCCCGGAACTGGCGCAGAGCGGGCAGGCCGATGCGCTGGTGCTGCTGCTCCCCGGGCAGCTCATTGGCGGGGTCGCCGGTGACCTGCTCTCCGCCCTGGTGGTGGCCGGGGCGTTCGCCGCGTTCCTGTCCACGACCTCCGGGCTGGTGGTCTCCCTCGCCGGGGTGATCAGCCAGGACCTCTTCGGCGGCAGCGTGCGCGGCTTCCGGTGGGCGGCCGTGATCTCCGCGGTGGTTCCGCTGGGATTCGCTTCCATGACGGGGTCGCTCGCGCTGGCCGGCAGCGTGGGCATGGTGTTTGCCTTCACCGCCTCCACGATCTGCCCGGTGCTCCTGCTGGGCATCTGGTGGCGCGGGCTGACCGACACCGGGGCCATCGCCGGGATGGCCACGGGTGCGGTGTTGTGCGGCGGGGCGATGGTGGGCGGAGCCGTACTGGGGGCCGGCGGTTCACAGGCGTGGCTGGCGCAGCCCGCGGCGTGGACCGTGCCGGCGGCGTTTGCCGTGATGGTCCTGGTCTCCCGGGCCACCAGGCACCGGGTGCCGCGGACGATCACCCGGCTGATGACGCGGCTGCACACCCCGGAACGGCCGCTGGTCACCGAGCGCTGACGCCGTTCAGTCGATGGCGGCCATGAGTTCGACGACGCGGTCCAGGAAAGCATCGACCTGGCTTTCCTCATAGCCGTCCTTGCCGACCGTGGGGCGGAAGATGGCGCGGCGGACGTTGTCCACACTCAGCGGCTTGTCCTCCTCGAGGTAGCCGATCAGCTCGTAGCAGAGGTCGTCCACATCCGTGGTGTTGTAGCTGCGCGCCTTAGCTTTGGCCGGGCGCCGGAAGCGCTGGCCGTCGGGGCGGTGCAGCCGCCCGCGCAGCAGGCCGGCGAGCCGGCCGATTTCGCGGAGCCAGGCCTCCTCGCCGCGTTCGGCGACGAGTTCGTCGCGTTCGCGCCGGGCGAGGGCGTCCTCCAAGCGGTCCAGCGCGGCGTCCACCCCGGCGGCGGCGTAGCCGCCCTTAACCGGGTCGAAGGACACTGCGCGGACGTCCGCGCTGTTGACCGGCCGCGCGGCGGACTGGGGAGTTTCGAACGACACCCGTGCACGCTGCATGAACTCGTCGACTTGCTTCGCGTTGTAGCCGTACTGGGTCCGCTCCACGCGGTCAAAAGAGGCAGGGATCTGCCGGTGAATGTCCACTGTAACTGTTGTTCCTTCGATGCCGTTCGGCTGGTTTGTCCGGCTCCATTCCGGGGCCGGGGTGGATCAGGGGCCTCAGACTCCGGCCATAACCGAGTAGAGGATGAACGCCACCGGGGAGGCGAAGACAATTGAGTCCAGCCGGTCCATGACCCCGCCGTGGCCGGGCAGGATGCTGCTCATGTCCTTGACCCCGAGTTCGCGTTTGACCATGGATTCGGAGAGGTCTCCGGCGGTGGCTGCCGCAACCATGCCCACGGCCAGCGCCACGCCGACCCACCAGGGCTTGTCCAGCAGGAAGATGGCAGCGAGCACTCCGACCACCGTGGCGCCGGCAATGGAGCCGGCGAAGCCTTCCCAGCTCTTCTTGGGGCTGATCTTGGGCGCCATCGGGTGCTTGCCCAGCGAGGCGCCGACCAGATACCCGAAGGTGTCGTTAGCGACCACCAGCAGCAGAAGGGTGGCAATCTGCCACGCACCGGGCGGTACCACGCCGTCGGGCCACGGTCCGACCGGCGTCGTGCCCACCACGGTGTGCAGCGGCAGTACCGCGAAGCTGATCAGGAACGGAATCCAGGCCAGGGTGAAGACACCGGCGAAGATGCTGCGCGCGGAGCCGGCTGCGCCCTCCAGGGACCGCCAGATCAGCACCGCGACGCTGCTGAGCATGATCGCGAACAGAAGGCTTTCGAGTCCGCCGAAGTAGGCGGCGGCCGGCATGGCGATGGTGCCCGTCATCACGGGAATGATCGGCAGCCTGGTGCCGGTCGTTTCCAGTGCCCGGAAGACTTCCCAGACGCCGAAAATCGCGAAGATGGTGACGATCAGCACGAACCCCAGCGGAAGGAGCAGCAGTCCGCCAAGGACGAAGATGAGCATGCCCAGCCCCACCGCGATCGCGGCGGGAAGATTCCTGCCGGCCTTGGGCGTCGGGTTCCTCCGTTGCCGCCCCCGCACCCGGACGCCCGCTCCGGGGTCCCCCTGTTCCTGCGCCATCAGACCTCGAGCAGCTCGGCTTCCTTGCGCTTGAGCAGCTCGTCGATCCCGTCGACATGAGCCTTGGTCATGGCGTCCAGTTCCTTTTCGCCACGGCTGCCCTCGTCCTCGCCCGCTTCGCCGTCCTTGACCAGCTTGTCCAGGGATTCCTTGGCCTTGCGGCGGATGTTGCGGATGGACACCTTGGCGTCCTCGCCCTTGGATTTGACGATCTTGACGTATTCCTTGCGGCGTTCCTGGGTGAGGTCCGGGATCGTGATCCGGATGACGCTGCCGTCGTTGGAGGGATTGGCTCCCACCTCGGAGTCGCTCAGGGCGCGCTCGATGTCCCGCAGCGCCGTCTTGTCAAAGGGGGTGATGAGGATGGTGCGGGCATCCGGGACGGCGAAGGAGGCCAGCTGCTGCAGCGGCGTCGGGGAGCCGTAGTAGTCCACGAGGACCTTGTTGTAGAGGCCCGGAGTGGCGCGGCCGGTACGGATCGAGGCGAAGTCTTCCTTGGCTACTTCAACCGCCTTGTCCATCTTGTCCCCGGCTTCGAGCAAGGTTTCTTCGATCACGGTCTCTCCTCAGAAATTGGTGCCCCCGCTGGCGGGGTGCTGCACGGTCATGGTTGCGGTCCGCCTGCCCCGGTTTCGGGGTGCGGAATACTCTGAAAACATCCTAGCGGTTGCTAGGGGGTGACGACGGTGCCCAGGTCCTCGCCCAAAATGGCCCTGGTGACGTTGCCTTCGCCTTCCATGCCGAACACCACCATGGTGAGCTTGTTGTCCTTGCACATGGTCATGGCGGTCTGGTCCATCACGCGGATGTCGCGGCGGAGGGCCTCATCGTAGCTGAGGGTGTGCAGCTTCTCGGCGGTGGGGTCCTTCTTCGGGTCGGCGGTGTACACCCCGTCGACGCCGCTCTTGGCCATCAGGACAACGTCGGCGTGGACCTCCATGGCGCGCTGGGCGGCCACGGTGTCGGTGGAGAAGTAGGGCAGTCCGGCGCCGGCTCCGAAGATGACGACGCGTCCCTTCTCCATGTGGCGGATGGCGCGGCGCGGAATGTACGCCTCGGCGACCTGGCCCATGGTGATGGCGCTCTGGACGCGGGTTTCGACGCCGGCCTGTTCCAGGAAGTCCTGGAGGGCCAGGCAGTTCATGACCGTGCCGAGCATGCCCATGTAGTCGGCGCGGGAGCGGTCCATTCCGCTTTGCGACAGTTCGGCGCCGCGGAAGAAGTTTCCGCCGCCGACGACGATCGCAACTTCGACGTCGGGGACTGCTGCGGCGATCTGCTTGGCCACGCCGCGAACGGTATCAGGGTCAACGCCCAATTTCCCGCCGCCGAAGACCTCGCCGGAGAGCTTCAACAGAACTCGGCGCCGGCTCTTCTTTGGCTGGGCTGAAGTGGTGACGGTTTCCATGGTGCCTTCCCGTTGGTGAACTCTGAGCTAGGTTATCGTGCTGGGGGCCAAAGACGTCATTCCGCCCGGACCCCGGTGCGCCCGGGACGCTGTCCCGGGCAAACCTGCGTGCATGCAAAAGGGGCGGCCACTACAGTGACCACCCCTCAGCATGTCTGACTACTGTCTGACTGGTGCCTGACTAGGAACCGACGCGGAACCGCGCGAACGCGGTGCCCTTGACGCCGGCCTCGGTGAGGACCTGGGCGACAGACTTCTTGGCATCCTTGGCGAACGCCTGGTCGAGGAGGACCTCGCCCTTGTAGAAGCCCGTGACACGGCCTTCCACAATCTTGGTCATTGCTGCCTCCGGCTTGCCTTCGGCCTTGGCAGTTTCCTCGGCGATGCGACGCTCGGACTCGACGAGGTCGGCCGGAACATCCTCACGGGAGAGGTAGTTCGGGGACATCGCGGCGATGTGAACCGCGACGTCGTGGGCCGCGGTAGCAGCTGCTTCGCCTTCGCCGTCAACAGCGAACAGGACGCCGACCTGGGCCGGGAGATCCTTGGAGGTCTTGTGCAGGTAAGCGTCGACCGATGCACCCTCGATGCGGGAGATGCGGCGGACAACAACCTTCTCGCCCAGTACAGCACCCCCTTCGACGACGACCTCGGACAGCGGCTTGCCGTCGACCTCGGTGGCCAGCAGAGTCTCGAGATCGGCAGCGCCGGACTCGACAGCAACAGCCAGGACCTTGTCGGCGAGCTGGATGAACTTGTCAGCCTTGGCGACGAAGTCGGTCTCGCAGTTGACTTCAATCATCACGCCAACGCCGCCGGCGACCTTGGCAGCAACCAGGCCTTCCGCGGTGGAGCGGCCTTCGCGCTTGGTGGCGCCCTTGAGACCCTTGATGCGGATGATTTCGATGGCCTTTTCGGCGTCACCGTTGGCTTCGTCAAGAGCCTTCTTGACATCCATCATGCCGGCGCCCGTGCGCTCGCGCAGAGCCTTGATATCAGCGGCAGTGTAGTTCGCCATGTGAACCCCTCTGTCTAGAAAATGTATGTGGTGTACGGACTGACAGGACGGCAGCTCACCTGGTGAGCGGCCATCCTGTCAGTTACCCTGCACGGCGTTGAACGTGCGGGAGATCCGGATTTATTTGTCAGCTAGGAAAGCAGACTTTCGGTCTGACTACTTGGCTTCGCCAGCGGCGTCGTCAGCAACCGGAGCAGCTTCTTCAGCCGCCGGTGCTTCCTCTGCAGCGGCGGGCGCAGCTTCAGCCTCTGCCGCCGGAGCGGCTTCGGCGGCCGGAGCGGCAGCAGCCTCTTCGGCCTTGCTGCCTTCGAGGAGCTCGCGCTCCCACTCGGCCAGCGGCTCTTCCGGAGCTTCCGTGGTGCCGGTGGCGCGCTGGTTGCGGGCGATGAGGCCCTCAGCAACGGCGTCAGCAACAACGCGGGTCAACAGGTTGACGGAGCGGATGGCGTCGTCGTTACCCGGGATCGGGAAGTCGACTTCGTCCGGATCGCAGTTGGTGTCCAGGATGGCCACAACCGGGATGTTCAGCTTCTGGGCTTCGTCGACAGCAAGGTGTTCCTTCTTGGTGTCAACGATCCACAGCGCGGAAGGCGCCTTGGTCAGGTTGCGGATACCACCAAGGTTGGTCTGCAGCTTGGTGAGCTCACGGCGAAGAAGAAGCAGTTCCTTCTTGGTGTAAGCGGAACCGGCGACGTCGTCGAAGTCAATCTCTTCGAGTTCCTTCATGCGCTGGATGCGCTTGGAGACCGTCTGGAAGTTGGTCAGCATACCGCCGAGCCAACGCTGGTTGACGTACGGCTGGCCCACGCGGGTGGCCTGCTCGGCGATGGATTCCTGTGCCTGCTTCTTGGTGCCGACGAAGAGCACGGTGCCGCCGTGTGCAACGGTGGCCTTCACGAACTCGTAGGCGCGGTCGATGTAGGACAGTGACTGCTGAAGGTCAATGATGTAGATGCCGTTGCGCTCCGTGAAGATGAAACGCTTCATCTTCGGGTTCCAACGGCGGGTCTGGTGTCCAAAGTGGACGCCGCTGTCAAGCAGCTGGCGCATAGTTACGACGGGCATGCCGGCGCTCCTTCCGGCAGGTCATTCATGAGGCAGCCCTTGGGCTGTCTTACCCTGCCAATAGTTGACGGTTGATTAGCAACACCCAGGCGGGCGGTGCTCCTGGCATCCACTGCGCTTCTTCCCCGGGCCATGGGCCCGGACCGTAAGAGGCGCAGTCCTCCGCACACTGAAGGGTTTAAGCTTCGAATGTGGAGGGCTGGATACGCGTAGTCAGCCACTGCTCCCCCGCACCCCAGAATGAGGCGTGCCGGCTTGAACAATGGATTGATCAAGCGTGAGGGCACAGCAAACTGCTCCACCAAGTGTACTACAGGGCGGCTGGCGGATTGAACGGATTGCGGGGATGCCGGGGGTTGGCTGCGGCCGTTCGGGACCCGAGGCGGCCACTGTGCCGGCGGCTTCTGCGGGGCAGCCTTGGGGTCGCCCTGCGGGTCGTTTCTGGGCCGCCGCGCGGGCCGTCCCTCGTGTCCACATAGCGCGATGCGGTACTTCCGACGATCCGGCGTCGGCGGCAGGCTGGGTCCATGAAGTCTCCGGCGCCCCTTGCCACCCTTATTGCCGCACTGCTGCTGGCGTTCGCACCCGTGACTGCGTCCGGCGGACCTGGTCCGGCAGTCCGCGCCGCGACTGACCCCGCGGTTCAGTCGGCGCTGAGCGCTGTGGCTGGACCGACAGCCGGACCGGCGGATGGTCCGTCCGCCGAGGCAGGCACCTGGAGCTGGCCGCTGGATCCCCGGCCAGAGGTAATTCGTGCCTTCGATCCGCCGGCCCGGCCCTGGCTGAGCGGCCACCGCGGTGTCGACCTCCGGGCCGCGCACGACGGCGTTCCGGTCATCTCGCCGGCCGCCGGCACCGTGAGCTTTGTCGGCGCAGTGGTAGACCGGCCGGTCATCACCGTTGACCACGGCCACGGACTGCGGAGCAGCTTCGAAGCGGTACGCAGCGACCTCAGCATGGGGGCAACCGTCGCGGAGGGGGATGTGCTCGGCTGGCTGCAGCCCGGGCACTGCGGTCCGGCGAACTGCGTTCATTGGGGTGTGCGCCGCGGAGAGGTGTACCTCAATCCGCTGGCCTTCGTGACGGACCTGCGGCCCTCCGTCCTGCTTCCGCCCCTGGATCCCGCACCCGGGTAGGGCATGGGTAGGGGTGACTTTAGGATGAAGGGCCGCGGGCAGTGCTGCCGGCCACCGGGCGCCTGTCGTCTTGGGGCCGACGCGCGCTTCGGAGGCCGTCTCCTAGACGATCGCGGAAATTCCCGTGATCGCCCGGCCGGTGACGAGGGTGTTGATCTCGTGGGTGCCCTCGTAGGAATAGATGGCTTCGGCATCGGAGAAGATCTTGGCCATCTCGTAGTCCGTGACGATCCCGTTGCCTCCGAGGAGGCCGCGGCCCAGGGCGACGCTCTCGCGCATCCGGGCCGTGGTGAAGGCCTTGGCCAGTGCGGACTGCTCGTCCTTCGCCTGGCCCAGATCCTCCAGCTGGGAGAGCCGGACCATCATGCCCATTGAGCTGACGGCATTTCCGAGGATCTGTACGAGCTGGTGCTGCACCAGCTGGAAGGAGGCGATCGGGCGTCCGAATTGGCTGCGCTCCACCGCATAGCGGCGGGCGACGTCGAAGGCCGCAAGCTGCTGGCCGACTGCCTGCCAGGCGACGGCCAGGCGGGTGACTTTGAGGACCTTGTTCGTGTCGCGGAAGCTGTTGGCGTTCGCCAGCTTGAAGAACTCGGGCACGACGACGTTGTCCAGCGTGATGTCGGCGTTCTGCACGGTGCGCAGGGAAATCTTGTTCTCGATCTTCGTGGCGCTGTAGCCCTCGGCTTTGGTGTCGACAAGGAAGCCCTTGACCTGGTTGTCTGCAAGGTCGCGTGCGTAAACGACGACCCAGTCGGAGAACGTGGCATTGCCGATCCAGCGCTTGGCGCCGTTGAGAATCCAGCTGTTGCCCTCCCGGCGCGCTGTCGTCCGGGTGCCGCCGGCGACGTCTGAACCGCCCAGGGGTTCGGTGAGGCCGAACGCGCCGATCTTCTTGAGTGAGTAGATGTCCGGCAGCCAGGCTTCCTGCTGTTCCTGCGAGGCCAGAGCTTCGATGGAGCCGGTGAAGAGGCCGTCATGGACGCCCAGGAACGTTGCAATGGAGGTGTCCGCCCGCGTCAGTTCAGCATGCAGGACGCCCGCAAAGAGGTTGGAATAGCCCTGCCGCCTGACGGGGCTCACCAGGTCGATCTCGGCAAGCTTGGGAATAAGCTCCATGGGGAACTCGCCGCGGTTCCAGCAGTCGGCGGCTATCGGCTTGACCTCACGGGCGAGGAATTCGCGGACTTCGGCGAGCCGGTCCTGCTCCTTGCCGCTGAGCAGCTGTTCGAAGGCAAAGAAGTCGCCGTCGGCGTACGGGAGGTTATTGATGTCGATGTCAGCTTTGGACATGGTGTTCCTTCACGTGTGTTCTGCAGCGACCGGATTGACGCGGACGTCGAACCGGCGGAATGTTACTCACGAGTAACTTACCGCATGGCGTGGAAGCCCTGCAAGTGATGGAGCCGGTGCGCAGGCCGACTATGCAGTCGATCGCGTTACTGGATGGGGACCGCCGACATCAGGCGGGCTCCGGACTTCTGGCAGAGCGGAACCGGTAACGGGGATCGGGAGGGATGAAAAAACAGAGCCGGGGCCGACGTCGAAACGTCAGCCGCGGCTCCTTGGCGGCGGATCCCTGACCGGGTACTGCCGAAAGTAGGGCTACTCGGACTTGAACCGAGGACCTTAGGATTATGAGTCCCGCGCTCTAACCAGCTGAGCTATAGCCCCGTGGCCCGGAAACTGTGCAGGCCCGCAAGAGGCCGGACGGTTTCCGGGCGAAAATCACTCTAACAACAATAGTGGCCAGAGTCAGACAACGAGATCGTCGTAGCTCGCGCCGCGGTACAGATCCTCGAAGGCCTGCAGGGTGCGGCCGAGGCTGTGGTTCTCCACGATCCCCCGGCTCGCCTTGCCCATCGCCGCCAGCTCGTCCGCGGGAAGCGAGAGCACGCGGACCATTTTGGCCGCGAGGTCGTCGCTGTCATTGGGCGTGAACAGGTAGCCGTTTTCACCGTCATGCACGAGGTGAGGCAGCGCCATGGCGTCAGCGAGGAGCACCGGGGTGGAGGCCGACATCGCCTCAAGCGTCACGAGCGACTGCAGTTCTGCCGTGCCGGGCATGCAGAACAGGTCTGCCGCGAGGTAGGCCTGGCGGAGATCGGCGTCGCTGGCCAGTCCCAGGAATTTGACCCGGTCCTGCAGTCCGAGCCGTTCCACCTGGGCTTCGAGTGCCGGACGCACTTCGCCGCCGCCGACGACCTCGAGGTGGATGTCCAAGTCCTGCGGCGTCTTGGCAACAGCGTCGATCAGGACATCGATGTGCTTTTCCTCGGCGAGCCGGCCGACGAACAGCACGGTGGGGCTGGCGTGGGGCTCCAGTTCCTCGCCTGGCTTGAGTTCGTAGGCTGCGGAGTCGATGCCATTGGAGAGCGGCAGCACCTTCCGGAGGAAGGCGTGTTCGTGCATCGCCTTGGCCGCGAGCGGCGTGGGGGTGGTGACGACGTCGGCCTGGCCCATGACCTTGCCCATGTCCTTCCAGGAAATGCGTCCCACGATGTCCTTGAACCACTGCGGGAAGGGCAGGAAGGGGTTCAGGTTTTCTGGCATGAAGTGGTTGGTCGCCACGATCCGGATGCCGCGTTTGACGGCCTCGTACAGCACGTGCTCGCCGATCATGTAGTGGCTCTGGATGTGCACGACGTCGGGCTGGACGCGGTCAAACAGGAGGCTGATTTCCTTCTTGATCTCCCAGGGGAACGTGATCCGGAAGTATTCGTGAGTAGGAACTGAATGCGAACGGATCCGGTGGACTGTGCCTTCGTCGCCGAATTCCGTGTAGCTCTTGCCCTTATCGGGGCGGCAGGCGAGGACGTGCACGTCATGTCCACGCGCCGTCATCCCCTTGGCCAGGCGGTAACTGAACATGGCAGCACCATTGACGTGGGGCGGGTAAGTGTCCGCGGCAATCAGTATGGTCAGCGGGTGCTGGTTGTCGGGCATGGTCACGTGGAGAGCTCCTGGTGGTCACGGTGCGGGCAGCTGGGACGGTAGTGGCCGTCGGCGCAGGCCTGCCAGGCCTACTGCTGAGGACTGGTCTTGTCCTGGGACACCCGGCCCGCGGCCTTCCGCGCGTCCTTCTTGCGCTTGGTGACTTCGGGATGATGCCTGGACAAGGCGATCACTCCCACGATAGCAAGCGAACCGGCCGCCCCCATCCCAATCGCCATCACGGCGTGGACATCGGGGCGCAACTCGCCGAGGATGGTGATGCCGATCGCGATCCCGACGATCGGGTCAATCACCGTCAGCCCGGCAATTACGAGGTCCGGCGGGCCGCCGGAGTAGGCGTTCTGGACAAACCACGAGCCTAGGCCGCCGGCGGCCGCGAGGGCCACCACCGAATACCACGGCACATTCAGCACGCCGAGACCGTTGGGATCCAGCAAATGCTTGCCGATAATGCGGGTCAGGACTGCGACAAAGCCGAACAGGATGCCCGCGCCCAGGATATAGATGAAGGCGCTCATCCGGTGCCTGAACATCAGGGCGAGTGTGCCGAACAGTCCGACCGCCAGGGTCAGCAGCAGCACAATCGTGAGCTCGTCGGAGGAGCTGACCTTATGGTTCTCCTGGGTCACGTTAACCGCCAGCAGCACGAAGAGGGCCGAACCTGTGACGCAGGCGGAAATGGCAACCACCGTCGCCCGGTTGATGCTGAGCCCCTGGTCCTTGCTGTTGACGATTGTGGTGATGACGAGTGCGATCGCCCCGATCGGCTGGACCACGGTCAATGGCGCCATGACCAGTGCGACGGCGTTCATCGCCATGCCAACGCACAGCAGCAGCAAACCGAACACCCAGCGGGGGCTGCGGATCAGGCGGAGCATACCGTGGGTGCTGAGCGCGAGTCCGCCGGTGTCGGCCTTGACCGCACTGCCCTGGCGCTGGGCGCCGAACGCGAGGCAGAACGCGCCCAGCACAGCAAGGAGTACCGCGAACCACACCATCAGCGGATGCCGCCGTCGACCGGGGTGTCCTTGAGTCGTCTGCCTTTGCGGATGATCGCCCAGAAGTAGTTATAACCGGCGATCCAGTGCCCCACGAGCCCCAGCCCGAGGAAGATCCAGGCGGCCACGAAGTACGCCTCGGTGCCAGGGATTGGGAGCTTGGAGAGGACGAGCAGCGGTGTGCCGACCAGGAGGAGTGCCGTCCGGATTTTCCCGATCCTGCTGACCGGCAGGTCGGGGTGGCCGTGGAAATAGTAGAGCGAGAGGGTGAGCAGGATGGCGTCCGGCACGAGCAGGGCCGTGAGGTACCACCACTGCACCACGCCGGCGATCACCAGTGTGACGGCGACCGCGATCAGCGACAGCCTGTCCGCGATGGGATCCATGACCCGTCCGAGGTTGGACATTTGGTCGAACCGTCGGGCGACATAGCCGTCCACCCAGTCCGTGCTGCCCATGATGGCCAGGACGAGGGCGGCGAAGCCGTATTCGTGCGCCCCGAGCACGAGCCAGATGAACAGCGGGACGCCGAGGAACCGCACCACGGTCAACACGTTAGGGATCGTGAGGACCCTGTCGTGGTGGATCTGGGCCTGACCAGGCCGGGAACCAGCACCGATAAACTTCATCCAGGTCCCCTTTCCGTGGCCGGCAACGTTCGGGCGTCGCAGTTCAGCGGGCTGCCTAGCCCTTGATCAGTTTGCGCAGCAGGAACACGAGCGCGGTGGCCGAGGCGGTCAGTGCCACGAGCGGTTTCCACCGCTGGCCCAGCTGGCGGGGAACGCCGGTGCCGGCGCTGTCCGCATTGGTTCCGGCCGACGTCGTGCGCTGTTTCGCGGTGCGTTCAGCCGCGGCCCGGAAACCGGCGATCTTGTCGCTGAGCTGTTCCTTGCCGCCCTGCAGTTTGACCTGGGCCGTTGCAAGCAGTGCCTTCGCCTGGGTCTTGACGTCCAGTTCCTCGTCGAGTTCATCGCGGACTCCGGTGAGGTGCGTGCGGCGCTGGTCCAGCCGGCGACGCAGTTCCGCTTCGGTGGGCGGCGGGCCGAACTCCGGCTCAGCGGCCTTCTTGGCTTCCTTCTCGGCTTTGGCCTTGGCCGCGGCTTCTGCTTTAGCGGCCTTGGCTGCCTTGTACGGCTCGGATTCAGGATCCAGCACGGCGGGATCGAAGGCGGAGCCCGCCTTGGCGATGCCGAGGTCGTACTTGAGCCCGCGGAGGGTATCTTCCGGAACCAGCGGCATGGCTTTCTTGAACTTGCGGACGCCGACCAGGCCGACGATGAGGGCGATCAGCAGGAAGACCCCGCAGACCAGCAGGGCCGCGAGCCAGGCGGGCATGATCGTGGCCAGGCCCATGATGGCGGCGACGATGAGGCCGATGACCAGGAATGCTACGAAGACGATGGCGACGCCGAGAAAGGCGGCGGCAACGCCGACCTGGATGCCCTTGCGCTTGATTTCGACCTTGGCGAGGGCAATCTCGTCGTTGAGCTGCCGCGGAGCCAGCTTGGCAATCAGTTTCAGGGTTCTGGGCAGCGCGGAAATGCGCAGCCCCGCGCTTGTCCCGCCGCTGTGACGTCCGCTCATCGGTCCCGCCTAACTGGTTACATCTGTGATTCCGCTTCCGCGGGCTCGCCGGTCTGGGCAGCTTCATGCACGCCCCGGTGTCAAAACTACCATTCAGGCTCTGCGCCGGGCGCGGCGGCGGGCTGTGGCGCGCCGCCTTCCCGCACACCCGTACGGCTTTCGCGAGCCCTAGGATGGACCTCTGTGACGATACCCAGCAATCCCGGTGATTCTCTGAGCCGGCGCCGCAAGCTCCTCTATATCCTGATGCTGGGCGCCCTGACGGCTTTGGGTCCGTTCACGGTGGACTTGTACCTTCCGGCCTTCCCGGCACTGGAGGAAAGCCTGGGCGTCTCGGAGGCGGCCGTGCAGCTGACGCTGACCGGCACCACGATCGGCTTCGCCCTGGGCCAGCTGGTGGTGGGCCCGCTCAGTGACAAGTTCGGCCGGCGGATGCCGCTGATCCTGGCGACGGCGGTGCACATCGGGGCCTCCCTTGGCGCGGCACTGTCAACCGACATCTCGACGCTGGGCCTTTTCCGGGTGCTGATGGGAATCGGCGCGGCGGGCGGCGGCGTCGTGGCGATGGCCATGGTGCGGGACCTGTTCAGCGGCTTCGCCATGGTCCGGATGTTCTCCCGGATGGCCCTGGTTAACGGCCTGGCACCGATCCTCGCGCCGGTGATCGGTTCGCAGCTGCTGCTGTTTATGCCGTGGCCCGGGATCTTCTTCTTCTTGGCCGGCTACGGGCTGTGTGTCTTCATCGCCGCGCTGTTCGTCGTGCGGGAAACGCTGCCACGCGAACTCCGCGGCAAAACCGGCATGACCGCGCGCCAGCGTTACGGCGTGCTGTTCGCGGACCGGATCTTCGTTGGCCTGCTGATGGTGGGCGGGATGAACTTCGCCGGGCTGTTCACCTACCTTTCCGCGTCGCCGTTCCTGTTCCAGGACGTCTACGGATTCAGCCCGCAGCAGTACGGGCTGCTCTTCGGCGTGAATTCGCTGGGCATCGTCGCGGGCGTGCAGACCAGTTCCCGTCTCGTCCGGCGGATCCCGCCGCAGTGGATCCTGGCTGGATCCACGGCCTGGATGTTCCTCATGGCGGTGCTGATCGTGATCTTCGACCAGCTGGGCTTCGGGCTGTGGGGCGTGATGGTGCCGCTGTGGTTCTACATCCTCGGGGCCGGCTTCACCTTCCCCTGCGTCCAGGTCCTGGCGCTGGCCAAACACGGCGCGCAGGCCGGCACCGCAGCGTCCCTGCTCGGCGCCGCCACCTTCCTGATGGCCGGCCTCATCTCGCCGGTCGTGGGCTGGTTCGGCGTCAGTTCCGCCACGCCGATGGGCGCCGTCCAGGCTGCGTGCATCTTCCTCGCCGCGGCCGCCCTGTGGCTCATCGTCCGGCCCCGCACGGTCCCGTCGATCCAGTAGCCCGTCTGCCCAGACACCCGCTCCCCCGCACCGGCCGCCCCTGCGACACACCCGGCCCCAGGGGGGGACATGTCCAGTGCTCGCGGCCAGGAGTGGGCATAGTGGCATCATGTCCACGCCCCCGTTCGAGCGCGGGGCACGTCCAGCCGGCGGGGTGGGGCCGCCAGGGTGCACCACTGGGGACATGTCCCGTGGTGGAGGCCAGGACTGGGCAAAGTGGCATCATGTCCACGCGCCGGCCCGAGCAGGGGGCATGTCCGCTTTGGGGAACAGTGTGCTCGCTCGCCGCAGACCTTGTCGCCGCGGACCCTGTTGCCGTGGACTCTGTTGCCGTGTGACCTCGGGCGATAAAGTTGTTGATGTGCCCCACTGGCAGGATCATCCGCCCCTCCCCGCCACGTGGCAGCGGTATGACACCGGGATCCTGCCACTGTGGTGGGATCGCTTGTGCAGCCAGACCAGCCAGCAGTCCGCGGCACTCTTCGCGGCCGGGCTGTTCACCGAGGACCGCCGCCGACCGATTGCCCAGTGGTACAACGCGGCCCTGGATGCCGCGCTGCTGGTTGCACCGGAATCCTCCCCCGAGTGGCCCGTGCAGCGCTTCGGCATTTTTTACGCCCCACCGGGGGCCGGCTTCACCCAGGTCCATTCCGCCCCGCACGAGTGGCACCCGCGCGAGCCCCGCAAGTCCCCCACGGAGCATGAAGCCTTCGAGGCGGCCGTGGCGGAGGCCGAGCGGTTCCTGCAGGTAGAGCTGGACTTCGTTTGAACGCAAACTTTTAACACTGTCATGGCGCCGTAAGAGGGCACAAAAAAGGTCCCGCACCCGGGTTCATCACCGGGTGCGGGACCTGTCCGCTCCTCCTGCTGGACTTGAACCAGCAACCCTTCGATTAACAGTCGAATGCTCTGCCAATTGAGCTAAGGAGGAATGAAGCAGGTATGACATTAGCAAAGGTTTTCCCGGTTAGGAAATCGGCCCATCACCCGTCGCGCAAATCGTGGCCATACCCCCTGCGGGTATAAAAAAGCCCCCGTCCCGGTGACCCGGAACGGGGACTACGCGCTCCTCCTGCTGGACTTGAACCAGCAACCCTTCGATTAACAGTCGAATGCTCTGCCAATTGAGCTAAGGAGGAATGAAGCGGATATAAGCCTAACAAACACCCGGCCGGGAAGCGAAATTGCCCCCGGATGGGACGACCAGGCAGGACAACCGGCGGGACGACCAGACCGGACAACTAGGCGGGAGGATCAGGCAGGGCGACCGGCGGGACGACCAGGCAGGACGACCAGTCGGGACAACCGGAGCGGGACAGCACGGGTCAGTCAGGCATCCGAGCGCAGGGATCGTCGCTGCATTTCCAGCTGCATCAGCTCGCGGTTCAGCCGCTGGAACTCCTCCGGGTCGGCGGACGCGTCCAGACGCTGCAGCTGCCCCATCTTGTCGGCCTTCACCCGGGTGATCTGCAGTTCGAACAGGCGCGCGAGGATGTCCCGGCAGTAGCGGAGGACTCCGTCGGCGGTGTTGGCCGGCAGCGGAACCACCGCGAGCTCGGACACGAGCGGGCGCAGCGGCTCGGGAACCTCCTGCAGCAGCTGTTCGACCCAGCGCACCGGGTCGGCAGCAAACGCCAGTCCGGTGGCACGGATGGCCTCGTGGATGGCGAGGTACGCCGGCGTTGAGAACCTAGCCTCGGAGAAACGCTGCCAGGTCTCACCTTCCAGCATTCCTGGCTGCTGCAGAGCGACCTCGAGCGCCTGCCGTTCCATCGCGGCCACGGGGTCGCGCGGGTCGGGCCGGTTGAACGACGGCAGCCCCGGCGACGCCGGCAGGGGGGCAACGCCGGGTGCGGATCGCCCGGCGGGTGCGTACCCTGAGGCCGGGCCGCGGCCCTGACCGTTGCCTTGCGCCGTGTGCTGGCCTGAACCGGAACTTCCCGACGGCGGCTGGGCCGCGCGCTTGGCGGCCGCGCCGACAGCGCGGCTGACTTCCTCGACCGGCATTCCCAGCCAGCCGGACAGTTCCCGGGCGTAGCCGGGTCGGATGGCGGCGTCGCGGATCTGGGCGACGACCGGAGCGGATTCCCGCAGGGCGGCAATCCGGCCTTCAACGGTGTCCAGATTGTGCCGCTTCAGCGCGGCCCGGATGGCGAATTCAAACAACGGGCGCCGGGTGTTGATCAGGTCCCGGACGGCCGCGTCGCCCTTGGTCTGACGCAGCTCGCAGGGATCTGCCCCGTTGGGCTCCACGGCGACGTAGGTCTGCGCGACGAAGCGCTGGTCCTCCTCGAAGGCGCGCAGGGCCGCCTTCTGGCCGGCGGCGTCGCCGTCGAAGGTGAAGATGATCTCGCCGCCGCTGCCGTCGTCCGAGAGCAGGCGGCGGGCAATTTTGATGTGCTCGGCGCCGAACGCTGTGCCGCAGGTGGCGACCGCCGTCGGGATCCCGGCGAGGTGGCAGGCCATCACGTCGGTGTAACCCTCGACGACGACGAGCTGCCGGTCCTTGGCGATGTTGCGTTTGGCAAGGTCGATGCCGTAGAGGACCTGGGATTTCTTGTACAGCGTGGTTTCGGGGGTGTTCAGGTATTTGGGGCCCTGGTCGTCCTCGTAGAGCTTGCGGGCGCCAAAGCCGATCGTGTCCCCCGAGATGTCGCGGATCGGCCAGATCAGCCGGCCGCGGAAACGGTCGTAAATCCCCCGCCCACCTTCGGAAAACATCCCGGTCAGCTTGAGCTCGGGATCCGTATAGCCCTTCCCGCGGAGGTGCTTGAGCAGCGCGTCCCAGCCCTGCGGGGCGTAGCCGACGCCGAACTGGTCGGCCGCGGCGCGGTCGAAGCCGCGGTCGTGCAGGAAGTTGCGGCCCTCGGTGGCACCCGGGGTGAGCAGTTGGGCGCGGAAGAACTCGTCCGCGACCTTGTGGGCGTCGAGCATGCGCTGCCGGCGGCCGACCTCCTCGCGGTTCGGGCCGGAGCCGCCGTCTTCGTAGCGGAGTTCGAAGCCGATCCGGGCGGCCAGTTTTTCGACAGCCTCGTGGAATGACGTGTGGTCCAGTTTCTGCACGAAGGAGATGACGTCGCCGTCCTCGCCGCAGCCGAAGCAGTGGTACCGGCCCACCTGGGGCCGGACGGTGAAGGACGGCGATCGCTCGTCGTGGAAGGGGCACAGACCCTTGTAGGAGCCCAGTCCCGCGACCTTGAGCGTCACGTAGCCGTCGACTACTTCCTTGATGTCCGTGCGCTGGCGTACTTCGTCGATGTCTTCGCGTTTGATCAGGCCGGCCACTGTGCCATCCTAGTCCCGTGCCCCGAGGGCTCCGGCGCGAAACGGGACACTGCGGGCAAGCTCACCCCGCCGGTCATGACGCCCCGCACTCCCCCGGTCACCACAGTGACGGCAGGCTGCCCACGAGCCGCTCGTACATCGCCAACGCTGAGCCGTCGGTCAGTGATGCGACCTGGTCGATCACGACGCGCAGCCGCCCGCCCTCGTCCTCGGCGTCGCGCCAGTCGGCCGCGAACATTGGCTCCAGGTGGCGGTCCCCGGTGGCGCTCACGGCCGTGACGAGGGCGTGCAGGACCTCGCGCTGGCGTTCGTAGATGGGCTGCCGGTGCTCGGTGGTCATCACGAAGGTGGTGGCCAGGCCTTTCATCACGGCGATTTCCATCACGGTCTCGTCCGGCACCATCAGCTCGGCGTTGTAGCGGGTCAGGTTCTCCGGGCCGTACACCGTGCGGGTGGCCGCCAGCGCGCTCTGGCAGAACCGGCCGATCAGCTGGCTGGTCATGTCCTTGAGCGCTGCCATGGATTTGCGACTGCCGTCGGCTTCGCGGACCCACACACTGGTGGCTTCCAGCCGGGCCAGGGCCGCGTCGATCGCGGCCGGGTCGTTGTGTGGCAGGTACCACTGCTTGGCATACCCGACGACGCGGGCGCGGTGGTCCGGGTTGTCCATCCAGCGCAGCTGGAAGTGCCCGGCGACGATCGCGTCCTCGACGTCGTGCACGGAGTAGGAGATGTCGTCGGCGAGGTCCATGACCTGCGCCTCCAGGCAGGAGCGGCGCTCCGGGGCGTCCTCGCGGATCCAGTCAAAGATCGGCAGGTCGTCCTCGTAGGCGCCGAACTTGCTGGTCCGCTCGCCGTGGATGATGGGGGCGTTCTCGGCCGACCACGGGTACTTCGCGGCGGCGTCGAGGCTGGCGCGGGTGAGGTTGAGCCCGGCAGGACGCCCGTCGGGGGCGAGGACCTTGGGCTCGAGCCGGGTCAGCAGGCGCAGGGTCTGCGCGTTGCCCTCGAAGCCGCCGATCGCGTGGGCGACCTCGTTCAGGGCCGATTCGCCGTTGTGCCCGAAGGGCGGGTGGCCGAGGTCGTGGCTGAGGCAGGCGGTGTCCACAACGTCCGGGTCGCAGCCCAGGGCACGGCCCAGTTCGCGGCCCACCTGGGCCACCTCGAGGCTGTGCGTGAGGCGGGTGCGGACGAAGTCGTCGGTGTCCGGTGCCACGACCTGGGTTTTGGCGCCGAGCCGGCGCAGCGCCGAGGAGTGCAGGACCCGGGCGCGGTCGCGTTCGAAGTCGGAGCGGTAGGTGGACTTGGGCGGCTCCTCCACCCAGCGGGCGGTGTCGCGGGCCACGTAGCCGTCCAGCACGGGGGCGGTGGTTCTGGTTTCAGCCACCGGACACGTCCAGTTCCGCGTGGCAGATCTCGCGCGACTGCTCCGCGTCCATGGTGCGGTCCAGCAGCCAATCCTTGGGCAGGGCCACCTTCTTCGGCGAACCTGCGCGGCCGCGGGGGCCCTCGGCGTCCCCTCCGGGGTAGGGCGAATCCAGGTCCAGCTGGTCCAGGGTCCCGCGGAGCACTTCAAGGCTTGTCACCATCGCGAGTTTGGTCCGCAGTTCACTGCCGACCACGTAGCCCTTGAAGTACCAGGCCATGTGTTTGCGGATTTCCCGCAGGGCCTTGCCCTCATCGCCGAAGGTTTCAACCATCAGCTCGGCGTGCCGGTAGACGCTCTCCGCGACCTTCCGCAGGTCCGGCGTGTGCCGCTTCTCGCTGCCCTCGAAGGCGGCCATGAGGTCGCCGAACAGCCAGGGGCGGCCCTGGCAGCCGCGGCCCACCACCACACCGTCCACGCCGGTCTCGCGGACCATGCGGATGGCGTCCTCGGCGGACCAGATGTCGCCGTTGCCGAGCACCGGGATGTCGGGCAGGGCTTCGCGCAGCCGCGCAATCGCCGACCAGTCGGCCTGGCCGGAGTAGAACTGCGCCGTGGTGCGGCCGTGGAGCGCGACGGCCGCGACGCCGGAATCGCGGGCGATCCGGCCGGCGTCGAGGTAGGTGAGGTGGTCCTCGTCGATGCCTTTGCGCATCTTGATGGTCAGCGGGATGTTGCCCTGGGAGGCTTCCTTGACCGCGGTCCGGACGATCGAGGTGAACAGATCGATCTTCCAGGGCAGGGCCGATCCCCCGCCGCGCCGGGTCACCTTGGGCACCGGGCAGCCGAAGTTGAGGTCAATGTGGTCCGCGCGGTCTTCCTCGACGAGCATCCGGACGGCCTGGCCGACGGTGACGGGGTCGACGCCGTAGAGCTGGACGGACCGGATCTTTTCGTCGTCGTCGTGCGAAATGATGCGCAACGATTCCGGTGTGCGCTCCACGAGGGCGCGGGATGTGACCATCTCCGCGACGTACAGGCCGCCACCGTATTCGCGGCAGAGCCTGCGGAACGCGGAGTTGGTGATCCCCGCCATGGGAGCCAGGATCACGGGCGTGTCCACCGTCAGGGGGCCGAGCTTCAGGGGCGGGAGTTCCAGCTTGGGCGCGGGAGGGGTAGCTACAACAGTCACCCGTTCATTGTCTCAAAGCCGGGCAAATCGGCCCGATCCGCGCCGGCTATGTGGAAAACCGGCGTCAGTCCCGCGCGGCGGCGCGGCGGCCACGGCGCCCGGTAGGCGCCTCACTGGCTGCATCGGCGGGCGCGACGGCGTCCTCCACCCGACGCAGGTGGGCCTCGGCCGCCCGCTGGGGGCCGGCGCCGTCGGGAGTGACGACGACGGCGGGGGCGGCAGCCGCGGGGGCGTTGCCGGTGGGCCCGATCAGGGCCGGCCCGACGCCGGCAGCCTTCAGTCCCGTTGCCTTGACCACCAGCACCGCGATCAGCGTGGTGACCGGGATCGCCAGGACCAGCCCCACGGAACCTACGAGCGTGCGGATCACTTCCTCGGAGAGCTCGGCGCTGGTGAGCGCTTCACCGATCGGCCGTTCGTAGAGCATCACCAGGATCAGCACCGGCAGGGCGGCGCCGGCGTAGGCGAAGGCGATGGTGTAAACAGTGGAGGCGATGTGGTCCCGCCCGATCCGCATGGCGGAGGTGAACAGCTGCCGGGCGGACGTTTCCGGGGCCAGTTCCCACAGTTCCCAGACCGCCGAGGACTGGGTGATGGTGACGTCGTTGAGCACGCCCAGGCCGGAGATGATCAGTCCGCACAGGATGATGCCGGAGATCGAAATATTGTCCGAGATGTTCGAGAGGGTGGCGGAATCGTGGCTGCCGACGCCGGCGAGGTTGGCGGCGTCGGTGGCCCAGGCTGCCAGCAGCGCGGTTATCGCGAGCCCGAACATGGTGCCGAGCAGCGCCGTCGAGGTCCGGGCGGAAAAGCCGTGGGCGAAGTACAGCACCCCGATCATGATCACGGTCGATCCCACCAGCGCCAGCAGCAGCGGCGGTTTGCCCTCCACCAGCCCCGGCAGCATGAAGGCCACCAGCACGCCGTAGGCCCCCACGAGCCCGATCAGCGCGCGCAGCCCGCGCCAGCGCGCCACTGCGATCACCACGACGGCGTAGAGGACGGCCAGGAAAATGATCGGCAGGGTCCGGACAAAGTCGACGAAGATATAGGCCGGCGTGCCCTGGGCTTCGGCGCCCTGGGCCTTGGAGAGGTTCAGGTAGCGGATGTTGTCGCCGACCTTCACGCCATGGGATTTGGCGACGTCGGGGTTGATGACCACCTTGACGGGGCTGCCGCCCTTGTCCGGGTCCGTGAACGCAAAGGTGCACTCGGCTCCCTGTTGCGGTGCCGCCCCGGTCCCGGTCTCTCCCTGCCCGAGGGCGTCCATGCAGCTTCCGGTGACCACCCGCTGGATCTTTCCGGTGTCGAACGTGACTCCCGGCGCGGCCGCATAGGGGCTGGCCAGGGTAATCCCCTCCTTGCTGCCCGAGGGCCAGAGCAGGGCCATCGCCACGAGGGTCAGCAGCGTCAGCGGGATCAGGATGGCGGCCAGGATGAGGTTGGCCTTCTTCCGCGCGGCGAGCGCCTCGGGCGACGGATCGGCGTGTCCCTGCGGGATGTGTGAATGTCCGGCGCCCATCAGCAGTTCAACCTCATGCCGAAGACTTTACGGCGTTTCGGGGTGCTCTGATGACCGGGCAGGCGGCGGCCGCACCTTATGACCCATGCCGCCGGGGCGGCGGCGGGCGCACGTTATGGCGCACGACGCCGGGACGTGCGCCGGTGTCTCCCGCGCCCGCCGCGGCCACGCCCGGTCCGGTCAGGCCGGGGTGATGTTCTGGTTGACGTGGAAAAGGTTCTGCGGATCGTACTTGGCTTTCACCTCGCGCAGGCGTTGATAGTTCGGCCCGTAGTTCTCCGCGACCCTGCCCTGGTCGTCGCGATCCATGAAGTTGATGTAACCGCCGGGGGCCGAGTGCGGCCGCAGCGCCTCCGCATATTCGCGGACCCAGGCGACGTTCCTGTCATTGTCGGCCGGGTCCGGCCAGAGGGCGGCAACGACGGGCGAGAACTTCACGTTCCGGTTGGCGAACGCTGTTTCCGTCGGTCCCACCCGCTGGACCGCCCCGTCAATGGGGTAGAGGTGCACGCCGGTCTGCACGGTCGGAATCGTTGGCGCGTGCCGGATGTGCTCCTCGATGGCACCGTCAGTGAGCTCCGGCAGGAAGTCAGCCTTCCAGTAGCCCTGGAGGCCCTTGGGCTGCAGCGCATCGAAGGCTTGGTTCAGGACCGGGTAGGGCATCGGCGCCACCATGGAGCCCGCCACCGGGGCGGCATCGAGGAAGGGCTGCCAGCGGGCGGGTCCCTCGGCCGGGTCGCCGGTCCACATCCCTACCACCACGCAGACCGGCTTGCCATGCCATTCCCCGGGCAGGAACGGCACCGGGGGTCCGAGGGCGAATCCCAGGAAGGCTCCCAGCTCTTCGGGCGCAGACGCCAAGTGGTCCCGATAGAACTTCGCTACCGTTTCGGCATGCTCCAGGGGGTAGGCGATGATGCCGGAATGGACCATGTCCACGGGGTGCAGGCGGAATTCCAGCGAGGTCACGACGCCGAAGTTCCCGCCGCCGCCGCGCAGGGCCCAGAAGAGGTCGTCGTTCTCGCTCTCACTGGCCGTCAGGAACTTTCCCTCCGCGGTGACAACGTCGGCCGAGATGAGATTGTCGCAGCTGAGCCCGTACTTGCGGCTCAGGTAGCCAATGCCCCCGCCGAGGGTCAGCCCGGCGACTCCGGTCGAACCAACGATCCCGCCCGTCGTCGCCAGCCCGAAGGCGTGCGTGGCGTGGTTGAAATCGGCCCAGGTCGCGCCGGCCTCGCTCCTCGCCGTGCCGTTTGCCGGATCGACCCGGACCCCCCTGGTGTTGACGAAGTCGATGACCAGCGCGTCATCCCAGGTCCCGAAGCCCGGGACACTGTGCCCTCCCCCTCGGATGGCGAGGTCCAGGGCGTTGTCCCGGGCAAAGTTGACGCTGGCAATGACATCGGCCACCTGGGATACCCGGACCACGGCGGCCGGTTTTTTGTCGATCATCCCGTTGTGGACCGCCCGCGCGGCGTCGTAGTCCTCGTCGCCAGGGGTGATGACCTGCCCGCGGACCTGCCCGCGCAGACTGTCGAAGCTGTTTCCGTTCATGTCCTGTACCGTCTCATTTTCTGTATCGGGGAAAATGTGTGATGAGACCCGATCCGGACGGTGGCCCGTGCTCCCAGCCGGCAGGAGTCCGGAGGTTTACGAGCACAGGACTACTCTTCCGGCCCGGCTCCGTCAAGAGGATCCGGACTGGACCAGTCAGCGGTCCCATCCTTGGGCGTCTCCGCGCCGAATGCTCAATGGACATGCGGGCCCAGCGCCCTATGGTTGGAATTGACGGACAAGATGGAGGAGACTGCGTGGCCATACGGAAGACAGACGACCGCGACGCTGGTACGGGCGGTCCCGGCGACGCTGCGAAGGCCGTCTTGAGCATCGCAGGGGCCCGCGGGACAACCCGGGGAGTCGCCCTGGTCCTGCACGGCGGACGCTCCAACAGTTACGAATCCGTCCGCGGCGGGCACTTGAGCCCGGCGCGGATGCTCCCGTTCGCCCGCGCCCTCCACAGTGGCGCCGGGTCTGACGGGCTGGCCGTCTGGACCCTCCGGAACCGGTACCGCGGCTGGAACGGGAAGGACATGTCCCCCGTTCAGGACGCCCGCTGGGCACTGTCCCACATCAGCCGCGACCACCCCGGCGTTCCCATTTTTCTCCTCGGCCACTCGATGGGCGGCCTGACCGCGCTCTGCGTCGCGGACCACCCGGAGGTGCAGGCCGTCGTCGCCCTCGCACCCTGGCTCGATGCCAGGACCCCGGTGGAACCCCTGGCGGGCCGGCGCATCCTGATTGTCCACGGGACCGGGGACCGCTGGACCAGCCCCGCGAACTCGCTCGCCTACGCCCGCCGCGCCGAGGGCGTCGCGGAATCCGTGGACTACGTCTCCCTCAAGGGGGCCGGACACTTTATGGTCCGCCGGGTAGGCCTGTGGAACTCGCTGGCCACCAGATTCATCCTCGAGGCCTTCGCCCGAAGCGCCGGGCACGAACTCCCGTCCAGCACGGACACGTTCCGCAGCCTCCTTCCCGCCGCCGGCGCCAGCCTCCCGGTGGTGCTGTGATGCCGGACTTTCCGTTAGTCGCGTTCCTTGCCAGCCTGCCGTGGGTGGCCGCGGGACTCGTCGCGCTGCTTGTTTTGACGTTTGCCGTTGCCGTGCGCCAGAGCCGCCACTCCGTCATTGACACCGTCTGGGGTCTCGGCTTCGTGGTCGTGGCCGCAATCTCCTGGCTGCTGTCGGCCGGACACGGCGACGACGGCCGCCGGCTGCTGCTGCTGGCGCTCGTGGCCGTCTGGGGCATCCGGCTGGGGCTCCACATCGGACTCCGGTCCCGCGGCGGCCACGAGGATCCGCGGTACGTGGACATGCTCTCCACGGCCCCCGGGTCCCGCAACGTGTACGCCCTGCGCAAGGTCTACCTGCCGCAGGGCGTGATCCTGTTCTTCGTTTCGCTCACCGTGCAGGTGGGGATGTTCAGCACCGGAAGCCTCGGCTGGCTGGCCTGGCTGGGTGTGGTGCTCTGGATCGTAGGCTTCGTCTTCGAGACGGTCGGCGACTGGCAACTGGGGCAGTTCAAGTCCGATCCGGCCAGGCGTGGGACCGTGCTCAATACCGGACTCTGGCGCTACACCCGTCACCCGAATTACTTCGGTGACGCGGCCGTCTGGACCGGGATCTTCCTCGTCGCCGCTGATTCCTGGCCCGGCGTGCTGACCGTCCTCTCCCCTGCCCTGATGATCTGGCTGCTCGCCGGCAAGTCGGGCAAGCCGCTCACCGAAAAGGCCATGTCCGGCCGACCCGGCTACCAGGACTATGTGGAATCCACCTCAGGCTTCCTGCCGCTGCCGCCGCGCCGGCCCCAGGGCAGTGGGCCCCGGCCCGGCGGGCAGCAGCCAGGCGGGCGCTGAGATGCCCTGGCGGCCCCGGCCCAACGACCGCTTCTACCGCGTCATCGTCCGCGCCGGGCAGGCGCTGCGCGGGATGTTCCGGATTCGGGTGATCGTCACCGGACAGGAGCACCTTCCAGCGCCGGAGCCTGGCGGCCGAGCCATCCGCGGCCGTGCACTCCGCGGCCATGCACCGAACGGCGCCTCCCGCCGCGTCGTCCCGGGCCGGGGAGCCGTCATCGCCGTGACGCATTTCGGCTACCTCGACTTCGCCTTCGCGGAACTCCTGCTGTGGTCGCACAGCAGGACCCGGCTGCGGTTCCTGATCACCCAGGCGGCCGCCGATCACTGGCTGGCCGGGCCCGCGGTCAGCGCCGCCGGGCACGTCGTCGTCGGGTACGGCCCGGGATCCGACGCCTACGACGCCGCCGTCGACCGGCTCCGCGACGGCGAGTACATCGCGATCCTGCCGGAGGCCGGTGTCAGCCGCAGTTTCCGGGTGCGCGACTGCAGGACGGGGGCCGTGCGGATGGCCGCCGAGGCCGGCGTGCCCATCATCCCCGTCTCCATCTGGGGCGCCCACCGGCTGATGACCCGGCAGCACGGCTTCTCCCCCGCCCGTGCCTGGCGCGCCCCGGTCCGGATCCATGTCGGCGAACCCATGATCGTGCATCGGGCCCGCGACGCCCGGCCCGCCACCGAATTGCTGCGTGCGGCGCTGCAGGCCGGCATTGATGCCTGCATCGCGGACTTCCCGCTGAAGCCGGAACCCGGCGCGTGGTGGATGCCGGCGGACCTTGGCGGCGGTGCACCGACCGAGGACGAACGGCGGCGCCTGGACGAGGCGGAAGGTCCGCGGCGCGCGGGCGGCCGGCGCCGATAAGCCCGGTTTCCGAGATTTTCATCACTAAACTCCAACGGGTACAAAATTCGCACCCAATGGAGAGGGACTCCCCTGTGGCAAACACAGTCCTGACAAAAAGCGGCATCGGCGAAGAACGCGGCCTGGCCCGCGTTGCCCAGCGGATGGCAGCGTGGACCGAGAAGTGGTTCCCGGACGCCTATATCTTCGCGCTGGCCGGCGTCATCATCATCGCCGTCGCCGCCCTGGCCATCGGCGCCTCGCCGCAGTCCATCGCCGACTCGTTCGGCAACGGGTTCTGGGACCTGACCGCCTTCACCCTGCAGATGGCCATGGTGGTGCTCACGGGCTATGTCGTCGCGACCTCCCCGCCCGTGGCCAAGCTGATCAACCGGCTGGCCCTCGTCCCGGCGACGGCCCGCACCGCGGTGAGCTTCGTGGCCCTGATGTCGATGTCGGTGTCCTTCCTCAACTGGGGCCTCAGCCTCATCTTCGGCGGCCTGCTGGCCCGCGCCATCGCCCGCCGCAAGGACCTGACCGTGGACTACCGCGCGCTTGGCGCCGCGGCCTTCATGGGCCTTGGTGCCGTCTGGGCGCTCGGTCTGTCCTCCTCGGCGGCGCAGTTGCAGGCCACGGCGGCCTCGCTGCCGCCGGCCCTGCTGAAGATCACCGGCATCCTGGACTTCGGGACCACGATCTTCACCTGGCAGTCGCTGCTCACCCTGGCCATCCTGATGGCGCTCACCACGGTGATCGCGCACTTCTCGGCACCGCAGGGCGGATCCATCCGCACCGCGCAGGATCTCGGCGTCGACCTGGATGACGAACCGGGCGAATCGGAGCCGCGCTCGCGCCCGGGCGAATGGCTGGAGTTCAGCATGATCCTGCCCATCCTGGCCGGGGTCCTGACGCTCGGCTGGCTGGTCTCGCAGTTCCTGACCAAGCCGTTCCTGACCGTGGTGAGCAGCCTCAACGGGTACCTGCTGGTCTTCCTGATCCTGGGCCTGGTGCTGCACGGCACGCCGCGGAACTTCCTGCAGGCTGTCACCAAGGCAGTCCCGGCGACGGCCGGCATCCTGGTCCAGTTCCCGCTGTACGCCGCGATGGCGGCGATCCTGACCAAGGCCACCGGCCACGGCGGCATGACGATCTCGGCCCATCTGGCCGAGTTCTTCACGCAGATCGGCAGCGGCGGCGGGTTCGCCGTCGTGATTGCGCTGTACACGGCCCTGCTGGGCCTGCTGGTCCCCTCGGGCGGCGGCAAGTGGCTGGTCGAGGCGCCGTATGTGATGCAGTCCGCCACCGATGTGCAGATGAACCTCGGCTGGACGGTGCAGATCTACAACATCGCCGAAGCCCTGCCGAACCTGATCAACCCGTTCTTTATGCTGCCGCTGCTGGCGGTGCTCAGGCTGCGGGCCCGGGACCTGGTCGGCTTCACGTTCCTGCAGTTCGTGTTCCACCTGCCGGTGGTGCTGCTGCTCGTCTGGCTGCTGGGGATGACGTTCGATTTCGTTCCGCCGGTAATGCCGCCGGGGAAGTAGCCCGCACCGGTTCACCCGCTTGACGCCTTAACGCAGCCGCCCCGCAGTAGCAAAACTACTGCGGGGCGGCTGCGTTACTGCGTTAACGGACGGCTAGGCCGGGTCGGAAACCACCAGGGTTTCGGCTCCCTGGAGGCGGGCCTGGCCGCTCTCCAGCAGGGGCTCGACGACGGCGCGCAGCGCCTCCATCGAGTCGTCCAGTTCCAGCACCACGGGGTGGTTGAACGCGATCAGTGCCAGCAGGTCCCGGACGGCGGCCCGGGCCTGGTCCGCGTCGAGTTTGGGCTCGTGGCCCAGGAACACGTCGGTTGGCCGGCCGGAGGCTGCCGTGCCCTGCCCTGCTGTGCCCCGCCCTGCTGTGCCTTGTCCTGCGGCGGCCTGCCCTGCCGAATCCCCGGCGGGGGCAAGCGCGGCGTAGCTGATCGCGAAGGCCTGGAGCTGGCCCTTTCGGCTGGCCGGCACGCCCTGGCCGAAGGCACTGGCTTTCGGCGCCCGCAGCACGATCGCGCCGTGCGCTCCGCTGAGTTCGTCCAGGAACAAACGCTGGACTGTGCCGATGCCGAGCTCGCCGGGGCTGTCCCAGGCGTGAACGGCCGTGTAGTACCGGCCGACGACGTCGCTGAGCTCCACCGAGCCGGTGGCGAGGTCCTCGACCTGCTCGGCGGCGGCAGCCTCCGAGCCGTCCCCGAAGACGGGCAGCTTGAGCGACCCGGGCTCCACGACGACGAGCCGGGAACGCTGGATCGGGGCCAGGCCCGCCGCCTCGGCGAAGGCCGCGCCGGCTGTGCCCGGCTCCACCTTGGTCCGGAGCCGGGAGACGCCCGACGGCGACTGCGCGGCTTCGTGCCGCAGCATGGTCAGCAGCGTGGATCCGACGCCGGTGCGGCGGTGCTGCCGGTCGACCTCGACGTAGGCCCACAGCCGCTGCGGGTGCAGCGAGGCTTCGTGGACCACGCCGGCCGCGACCGGGATCGCCACGCCGTCGACGACGTCCTCGGCCACGATGCAGCGCCGCCACGGCGCGTTGCCCGAGGGTGCCAGGGTGCCGCGGAACTGCCGGGCCTGCTCGGTTTCGGGCCCGCCCCACATTTCCAGCAGCGCCAGGTCATCGCCGTCACGCCATTCACGGTAGGTGATCGCCACGATCAGGCGCCGATCAGCCGTGCGGCCAGGTAGCCCTCCACCTTGTCCAGGGAGACACGTTCCTGGCTCATGGTGTCGCGTTCGCGGATCGTGACGGCCTGGTCGTCCAGGGTCTCGAAGTCCACGGTGATGCAGAACGGGGTGCCGATTTCGTCCTGGCGGCGGTAGCGGCGGCCGATGGCGCCGGCGTCGTCGAACTCGATGTTCCAGCTCTTGCGCAGCTGGGCGGCGAGGTCCTTGGCCTTCGGGGACAGGTCCTCGTTGCGGCTCAGCGGCAGCACCGCTGCCTTGACCGGCGCCAGACGCGGATCGAGCTTGAGCACGGTGCGGATGTCGACGCCGCCCTTGGCGTTGGGCGCCTCGTCCTCGGTGTACGCGTCGATCATAAACGCCATGAAGGAACGGGTCAGACCGGCCGCCGGTTCAATCACATACGGGGTGTAGCGCTCGTTGGTGGCCTGGTTGAAGTAGCTCAGGTCCTGGCCGGACGCCTTGGAGTGGGTGGACAGGTCGAAGTCCGTGCGGTTGGCGATGCCTTCGAGCTCGCCCCACTCTGAGCCGTGGAAGCCGAAGCGGTACTCGATGTCCGTGGTGCCCTTGGAGTAGTGGCTGAGCTTCTCCAGCGGGTGCTCAAAGAAGCGCAGGTTGTCTTCCCGGATGCCAAGGGAGGTGTACCAGGACATCCGTTCCTTCATCCAGTACTGGTGCCACTGCTCATCGGTGCCGGGCTCGACGAAGAACTCCATCTCCATCTGCTCGAACTCGCGGGTGCGGAAGATGAAGTTTCCCGGCGTGATCTCGTTGCGGAAGGACTTGCCGATCTGGCCAATGCCGAACGGGGGCTTCTTGCGGGAGGTGGTGAGCACGTTGGAAAAGTTGACGAAGATGCCCTGGGCCGTTTCCGGGCGCAGGTAGTGCAGGCCTTCCTCGCTGGCCACCGGGCCGAGGTAGGTCTTGAGCAGCCCGGAGAACTCCTGGGGTTCGGTCCATTCGCCGCGGGTACCGCAGTTGGCGCAGGCGATGTCCTTGAGGCCGTTCTCGGCGGGGCGGCCCTTCTTCTCCTCGTATTCTTCCTCGAGGTGGTCCGCGCGGTAGCGCTTGTGGCAGGAAAGGCACTCGACGAGCGGGTCGGAGAACACGTCGACGTGGCCGGACGCTTCCCAGACCTGGCGGGGCAGGATGACGGAGGAGTCCAGGCCGACAACGTCTTCGCGGCCGCGGACCACGGACTGCCACCACTGGCGCTTGATGTTTTCCTTGAGCTCGGCACCCAGGGGCCCGTAGTCCCAGGCGGAACGCGAGCCGCCATAGATTTCACCGGCCTGGAATACGAAACCCCGGCGCTTGGCGAGGGAAATGATCTGGTCGAGGACGGATTTTGCTGCCATGGGAACTAACTCCAGTTTCTACAGGGCCGCTGGGTGCGGTCCGTGGTCTCAGCCCCGGAACACCGGCTGGTTGCCGGACGGGACACTGCCAATAACGCAAGACTTAAACACAAAGCCGCCCGCACACAGCAAACAGCGATTGCTCACTGATGGCGGCGCAGGAAGGTGCGCCTCCTAGCCTACCGGCCTGCCGGCTTCCGGCGCTGCCTCGACGGAGCCGTCTCAACGGCGCTGCCCCAGGGCGCCCCTCGGCCAGGGCAGGCTGGCGAGCACAATGGCGGCCAGCGTCAGCAGGGTTCCGAATATTGTGGGCAGCCCCACCACGGTTCCCGGCACCGGGAACGCCAAGTCCAGCCCCAGCGAGCCCAGCAGCTGCCCGGCGATCATGCCGAGCCCAGTCACCAAGACGCCCAGGCTGCGGACCAGCAGGGCGGCGACGACGATAAACACGCTGCCCAGCGGCCCGCCCAGGTAGTACCACCACTCCGCCGGCAGCGGGTTGCCGGGTCCGGCAATGGCAATCTTGACCAGCCAGGCGGCCCAGAGCAGAACGCCGCCGGTCACGAAGTTCACCACGGTCGCGGCGAGGGGCGAGCCGTAGTGCATGGCGGCGGTGCCGTTCATGGCCTGCTGGAAGCTCATCAGGAACCCCGCCAGCAGCGGGAGGAGCAGCGGAACCAGCAGCTCCGCCGGGCCCGGACCGTTGCCGGCGAGGCGCGGCGACACCGCCCAGGCGACGGCGGCAACGGTAAGGATGCTGCTGACCACCCGGATCCCGGTGATGGATCTCCGGGCGCCGGGACCGATCCCCATCCGGTCCACGAACAACCCGCTGAGGGTCTGCCCGGTCACGGTGGCAACGGTGAAGAGGGCCACACCCAGCAGTCCGATGGTGAACGTCTGCGCGAAGACGAAATACGCACCGATGCATCCGGCAAGAACGTAGTAAGGCGGGAACCGGCGCTCCTGGAGGGCCGGAAGGATCTGCCGCAGCCCGGCGCGGCCGCTGGGCACCGCCACCGAAATGGCGGCCATCAGCACCAGTCCCGCCGTGAAACTCACCACAGAGGCGGCAATTCCATCGGCGAGCGCCAGCGCCAGTGCGCCGTTGATCCTGCCCTGCAGCGGCATCAACAGGCCTGCCGCGACCGCGAGGGGCAGCCCCGCGAGGTACGGAAGCCGGGGCGTGTGCGTCATTGTGGCCACCTTACGTCAGGCATCATTGCTGGTATGAGCAACCAGGAAATTGAAGAGATCCCCATCCGCGACGACATGATCCGGCTTGGGCAGTTGTTGAAACTCGCCAGCCTGGTCGAGGACGGCGTCGAGGCGGCCGAGCTGATCAAGGGCGGCCTCGTCAAAGTCAACGGTGAGATCGACGAACGCCGCGGCCGCCAGCTTCACCACGGCGACACCGTGACGGTCAATGGCCGGACCGTGCGGATCAGCACACCCGCCGGAGCCTGACCGGGCCGTCAACCTCAGTGTTGACGGACCTGTTTATCGAGGCACCTACTTGTTGAGCACCTCATGGGTGAGGAACTCGGAGACGTGCCCGATTTCCTGCTCGTTGATGCCGTGCCACATGCCGGTGTAGAGCACCTTGGTGAGCTTCACGTGTTTCCGGACCCAGCCCATGGTGAACTCGACCTTGTCGGGCGTGATCACCGGATCCTGCTGGTCGCGGCCCCAGAACACCGGCACGGTCCCGTCCAGGTCGGCGTCACGGAAGCTGGGGTCACCGCCGGCGTCGACCGCAAAACCGGACAGCCCGACGACGGCGGCATAGTCAGCGGGCCGCCGGCGCAGCAGGCTGGTGGCCAGGGCCATCCCCATCGAAAAGCCCAGCAGCGTCACGGACTGGTGGTTCGGCCGGACCGCGTCGAGCCAGTCCTCCACATACGCGGCAGCATCCTTGACGGCGTCGAGGCTGTAGTCGATCGAGGCGGTCAGCGGGAACCAGGTGAAGCCGGCGCCGGACACCATCGGGGCGCGCACCGAGGCGACCACGAATTCCTGCGGCAGCAGGTCCGCGAGGCTCATAAGGTCCGATTCGTTGGCGCCGTAGCCGTGCAGCAGGACCAGGAGCGGCTTGCCGGCGCGTTCCTCCTCGGGCTTGGACCACAGGACAACAGGGGCGGGGAAGGCAGCGGCGGAAGTCATGGCTCCATTCTTACAGTTACCCTCAAGTAACAACCTACGTTGGCGTAGCGTTGCGGGAGGAGTGCAGGATATGAACGTGAACGAAACCGACGCCGAGGAGAAATCCGCCGGCCACACCGTGACCCATCCCTGGACCCGCTATGTGGCCATGGGCGACTCCTTTACCGAGGGCATCGGTGACCCCGAGCCCGCGAGCCCGGGTGGACACCGCGGCTGGGCGGACCGGGTGGCCGAGGAGCTCAGCCGCGGCCACGAGGACTTTGCCTACGCCAACCTGGCCGTCCGGGGCCGGCTCCTGCAGCAGATCGTGGACCAGCAGCTGGCGCACTGCCTGTCCCTCCGGCCGGATCTTGTGACGCTGTCCGCCGGCGGGAACGACCTGATCCGCCCCGGCGGGGACCCGGATGCCCTCGCCGAGAAGCTGGACTCGGTGGTGCAGATCCTCAGCCTGGCCGGCGCGACGGTGGTGCTCTTCAACGGTCCGGACACCGGCTCGTCGGTACTGGGCCGGGTCCGCAGCAAGGTCGCCATTTACAACGAGAACCTCCGCACCATCGCCGCACGCCACGACGCCATCATCGCGGACATGTGGTCCCTGCGGCAGCTCACCGATCCGCAGATGTGGGATGCGGACCGCCTGCACTTCTCACCGCTGGGCCACCACACCATCGCGGCGATGGTCCTGGATTCGCTCAACGTCGAGCACACCCTGGAACCGCTCTCCCCCAAGCCCCTGCCGCAGCGCAGCTGGCGGCAGGCACGGTCCGGTGACCTGGTCTGGGCGCGGGAGCACTTCATGCCCTGGGTGGTCCGCCGGCTCCGGAACCGTTCTTCCGGCGACGGTATCACCGCCAAGCGTCCCCTCCCCGGGCCGGTCTTCGGCCCGGGGGTGCCGCTGGGTTCGGGCGAGGGGCCGCCCGGCGTCGACGAGCAGGTGCGGCCCTGAGCGCCGCAACCCTGGCGGGGCACGGGGGACGGTGCGGGAGCGTTAAGCTGGAAGGACACTTCCTGAGAGGCCCGGTACCGTGAACAATTTGTTCTTTTGGATCATCGTTCTGTCATTCCTGATCCCGATGGCGATGCGCTACTACAAGAAGTCCATGCGCGGCCGGAACCAGAACCAGGACGCGCCCGGCGGCGTCCCGGGCCAGTTCGGGCAGTTCCCCGGCGACGCTCCCGGAAACTACCCCGGCCCGCAGAGCAACCAGCCGCGCGACGGTTACACCCAGCGGGACTATTACGGGGCCTTCGGCCAGCTCGGCGCGCCGCAGCAACCGGCGCCGCCGGTCCCCTACGAGGACAGCCCCGGCTACCCGGGCAAGCCGTCCCAGCCTTTCCCGCCGCAGGACGCGCCGCAGTTCAACGGCCAGCAGTTCAATGGCCAGCAACCCGGCGCCCAGCCGGCCCCCGGCCCCGCCGCGCCCCTGCCGCCGTCGGCCCCGCAAGGCTTCCGGGCGCGCAAACTTGCTGAACTGGACCAGTGGTACAGCGACGGCGAACTCGCCATGGAGGACTACATGGCGCAGCGCGCGGAGATCATGAAGGGCTAATCCCCCACCCACCAACTACAAGCAACGCGGGGTCATTTACCGCCCATAATCCCCTCCGGGATGGGCTGTAAATGACCCCGCGTTGCTTGGTGCGGTGGGGTTAGTCGACCTGGGGGAAGCCGAGGTCGATCACCGAGGTGGACGGATCCGGCCAGCGGGTGGTGACGACCTTGCCGCGGGTGTAGAAGCGGATGCTCTCCGGGCCGTACATGTGGGTGTCGCCGAAGAGCGAGTTCTTCCAGCCTCCGAACGAAAAAGTGCCCACCGGGACCGGGATCGGCACGTTGACGCCCACCATGCCGGCTTCGACGTCGAACTCGAACTGCCGCGCGGCGCCGCCGTCGCGGGTGAAGATCGCCACGCCGTTGCCGAACTCGTTGTCGTTGACGAGCTTGACCGCGTCCGCGTAGGTCTCCACCCGGACCACGGAGAGGACCGGGCCGAAGATCTCGTCGTCGTAGACCTTCATGCCGGGCTTGACGTGGTCAACCAGGCTGACGCCGATGAAAAAGCCCTTGGAGTCGAACTGCTGGTCCCGCCCGTCCACCACCACGGTGGCGCCTTCCTCGGCCGCGCCGGCAACATAGGAGGCCACCTTGGCGCGGTGCTCGGCGGTGATGAGCGGGCCCATCTGCGACGCCGGGTCGGTGCCGGGGCCAATCTTCAGGGTGGCCATCCGGGTGGTGATGGCCCCGACCAGATCATCGGCGATGTTCCCGACGGCGACCAGGACGCTGACGGCCATGCAGCGCTCGCCGGCGGAGCCGTAGGCCGCGGAGACGGCGGCGTCGGCAGCCATGTTCAGGTCAGCGTCGGGCAGCACCACCATGTGGTTCTTGGCGCCGCCCAGGGCCTGCACCCGCTTTCCGTGATCGGCGGCGCGCTTGTAGATGGACTGGGCGATCGGCGTCGAGCCGACGAAGCTGATCGCCTTGACGTCGGGGTGCTCCAGCAGCACGTCGACGGCTTCCTTGTCGCCGTGGACCACGTTGAGGACACCGGCGGGCAGACCGGCTTCGGCGAAGACCTGCGCGATGAAGACGGCCGAGGACGGGTCCTTTTCGCTGGGCTTGAGCAGCACGGTGTTGCCGCAGGCCAGGGCGCTGCCGATCATCCACAGCGGCACCATGGCCGGGAAGTTGAACGGGGTAATGCAGGCGACCACGCCGACGGGCTGGCGCACCGAGTGGACGTCGACGCCGCTGGCGACCTGCTCCGAGCGTTCGCCCTTGAGTGCGTGCGACAGCCCGGTGGCGAATTCGATGTTCTCCAGGCCGCGGGTGATCTCGCCCTCGGCGTCGGAGAGGACCTTGCCGTGTTCGCTGGTCAGCAGGGCTGCCAGTTCCGGGCGGCGCTCCATCAGGATTTCGCGGACCTTGAAGAAGATGTTGGTGCGCTTGCCCAGGCTGGTGGCGCGCCAGCCCGGCAGGGCGGCCCGGGCCGCGCTGATGGCTTCCCCGACGCGGTCGGCGGAGGCGAGGGCAACCTCTTTTTCCTGCTCGCCGGTGGCCGGGTTGAAGACGGGGCCGTAGCGCTCGGCGTCGGAAATCAGGGCGCCGTTGATGAAGTGCGGAATGCGTTCCATGGTGGTTCTCTTTCGTGGGACTGTTCGGGGCCGCTGTGCGCGGGGAGTTCTGGGTGGGAAATTCTGAGGAAGGACGGCCAGGTGACGGCGTGACGGTTACGACGTCGTCCGCCCGGGGCTGCTACTTCGCCGTGTCCAGGGTGCCGTCGACCAGCTTGACGATCGCGGAGCAGTCCATGCCTGCCTTGCCGGAGTCGATGAGGCGCTGGAAGAGCTGCTGGACGTGCTCGCCGATTTCCAGCGGGGTGCCGGTGTCCCGCGCCGCGCTGATCGCGAGTCCGATGTCCTTGTTGGCCAGCTCCGTGGTGAAGGTCGGCGCGAAGTCGTTGTTCGACGCAGCGGTGGGGACCACGCCGGCGACCGGATACCAGGTGCGCAGCGCCCAGCTGTCACCGGAGGAAACCGAGGCGATGTCCCAGAAGACCTGCTTGTCCAGCCCCAGCCGGTCGGCGAGCACCGCGCCTTCGGCGGTGGAGGCGAGGTTGATGAAGAGCATGAGGTTGTTGCAGATCTTCGCGGCCTGGCCGGTGGTGGCTCCGCCGGTGGGGATGATGTTCGCCGCCATCGGCTTGATGTATTCGGTGGCCTCGGCCACGGCGCCGGCTTCGCCGCCGATCATGAACGTCAGGGTGGCGGCTTTGGCGCCGCTCATCCCGCCGGACACCGGGGCGTCGACGAAGCGGAAGCCGGCGGCAGCGGCGGCGTCGTGCAGGGCCTGGGCAGAGGCGATGTCGATCGTGGAGGAATCCACCAACAGGGTGCGCGTGTCCGCATGGGCCAGGACGCCGTCCTCGCCGAGGTAGACGGCCCGGGCGTGCTCGCCCTTGGGGAGCATCGTGAAGACGACGTCGGCGCCGTCGACGGCGTCGGCGATGCTTCCGGCGGGTTTGACGCCGCCTGCCACCGCGGCGGCAACGGCGTCGGCGTTGAGGTCAAAGCCGCGGACGTCGTGGCCGGCCTTGGCGAGATTCACTGACATGGACCCGCCCATGTTCCCCAGTCCGATCCAAGCGATTACTGCCATGGCATAAGCTCCTTTGCTTTGCGTCGTGCTGTGGGTGTCGCCGTAGGTGTTGCAGCCGGCCATTCGCCGGACTTCCGTGTCCAGCATCACACCCTGTTACAGTGCAATCAAGATAAAAAACTACAGATGGCATGTGCATGGATGCACATGCCTGATTTTGGAGGATTCAGCGTGGACTTGAGGCGGCTTCCGAGTCCGGACGACCTGCTCATCCTGCTGACCGTGGCGCGGCTGGGCCGGTTCAACGCGGTGGCGGAAGCCCTCGGCACAACCCACACCACGATCTCCCGCCGGATCCTGGCCCTGGACAAACAGCTCGGCGGCCGCACCCTGGAGCGGAGTCCGCACGGCTGGGAACTGACCGATCTGGGCACTGACGCCGTGGTGGCCGCCGAAGCGATCGAGGGCACCCTTGGTGCGCTGACGAACCGGATCGCCCGGTCCGAAGATGTGCTCTCCGGCCTGGTCCGGATCAGCACCCCCGACGGCTTCGGCGCCGAGTTCCTCGCGCCGGCGCTCGTCCGGCTGCAGCGGAACCACCCGCTGCTCAACGTTGAAATGCTCAGCGCCACCCGCAAGGTCAGCAAGAACCGGTCCGGGGTCGACCTCGAGGTGGTGGTGGGCAATCTGGAGGACGTCAGCAATGCGCAGACCATTTTCCTGTCCAATTACTTCCTCCGGCTGTACGCCAGCCCGCAGTACGTCCGCGAGCACGGCCTGCCGGTGACGCTCGACGACGTCCGGCAGCACGGCTTTGTGTCCTACGTGGAGTCGGCGCTGCAGGTCGCCGAACTGGGCCACCGCTCCACCCAGTTGCCCGTCCCCCGCTCGAGCTTCCAGGCCACCAGCATCTTTGCCCAGCTTGAGGCTGTCCGCCGCGGCGCGGGGATCGGTCTGCTGCCCAACTTCCTGGCGGTTGGTGACGCCAGTTTCGTGCCTGTGCTGCCGGACGACTTCCAGCGGCAGCTCCCGATCTGGGCCGTGGCACGTTCGGAGTCCCTGCGCTCGGCCCCGGTGCAGGCGGTGCTCGAGGCGATCCGCACGGAGATTTCCGAACGCCGGGCGGTCCTGGCCGGCTGAGCGGTTCTCGCGGGGTTGAGCGGTCCCGGCGGGATGAGCCGCGGCCCGGGCTTCGCGGTCCTGACAAGCTAAGCCGGCGGCAACGGCAACAGCCCGGGTTCCGCCTTTGCGGAACCCGGGCTGCTGCATATTCGCACTGCCTTGCGGGCAGTTGCTTGCTTGTTGCCTGTTACTTCTTGGCTGTTACTTCTTGCCTTTTACTTCTTGCCTGCGGCAAGCAGGTCCGCGGTGCCCTTGGCATCGGCGGCGTCGACGTCGTGCAGGGAGATGCCGCGGGTTTCCTTGAGGAAGAACACCGCCACCATCGTGACCAGGCAGGCGCCGAGCAGGTAGACAGCCACCGGGGTGGAGGACTTGAACTGGCTCAGCAGGGCGGTGGCGATGATTGGGGCCATTGAACCGGCCACGATCGAGGTGACCTGGTAGCCCAGCGAGACGCCGGAGTAGCGCATCCGGGTCGGGAACATCTCAGCCATGATGGCCGGCTGGCCGGCATACATCAGGGCGTGGAAGAGCAGGCCGATCGTGATGGCGGCGAGGATGATGAGGTCGTTCTTGGTGTCCATCATCGGGAAGGCGAAGAAGCCCCAGGTGCCGCCCAGGATGGCACCGGCCATGTAGACCGGCTTGCGGCCGAAGTGGTCGGACATGCGGCCGACCATGGGCACCACCGCGAAGTGGACGAGGTGCGCCGCCAGCAACAGAAGGAGGATCCGTGAGGTGTCCGTCTGGACAACCACCTTCAGGTAGGTGATGGAGAACGTGACCACGAGGTAGTACAGGATGTTTTCCGCGAAGCGAAGGCCCATCGCGGTGAAAACACCACGCGGGTAGCGGCGGAACACCTCTCCGACGCCGTAACCCTTCTTCTCGACGGTGACTTCCTTCTGGGCCTCCAGGAAGATGGGGGCGTCCGTGACCTTGGTCCGGATGTAGTAGCCGATCAGCACGATCACGGCCGAGAGCCAGAAGGCCACACGCCAGCCCCAGCTGAGGAAGTCGGCGGAAGACAGCGTGGAGCTCAGGATGAACAGCACGGCCGTGGCCAGCAGGTTGCCCAGCGGAACGGCGGACTGCGGCCAGCTGGACCAGAAGCCGCGGGATTTGCTTGGGCTGTGCTCTGCCACGAGGAGGACGGCGCCGCCCCATTCACCGCCGACGGCGAAGCCCTGGGCGAAGCGCAGGAACACCAGGAGGGCCGGGGCCCAGTAGCCGATCTGCTGGAAGGTCGGCAGGCAGCCCATCGCGAAGGTCGCGACGCCCACCAGGATGATGCTGAGCTGGAGCAGCTGCTTGCGGCCGAACTTGTCGCCGAAGTGGCCGAAGACGATGCCGCCGATCGGCCGGGCGACGAAACCAACAGCGTAGGTCAGGAAGGCGGCAATGATGCCGTCCAGTTCCGAGCCGGAGTTGGGGAAAAAGGTCTTACCGAAAACGAGGGTCGCCGCGGAGGCGTAGAGGAAGAACTCGTACCACTCAACTACGGTGCCGGCCATGGAGGCCGTTACTACCTTCTTCAGGCCGGACGACTTGACGTCTTCCTCTTGGGGGCGCCTGGCGGCGTTTTGAGAACTCATTTTCGACTCCTTTGGTGTCTCCGTCGACACCCTATGGACCTTTGCGGCGGTGGACGCCTGTGATTTGTGACACGCGGCATCATTCTCAACGAGTATGGACGTTCACGCCCGCAGGCTCAACGGCCATTAGTGCAGAGCGTATCTGCATAAATGCACACCCGGCCCGGTTTTTGGTCGAAGGACTAGCCGAAGAAGTGCTGCCGGAGCTGGTTGGTGAGCTGGCCGATCTCGGTCAGGAAGCCGTCATGCCCGATCGGCGCCTCGATGGTGTGCACGGCCACGTCACCCGGCAGGGCAGCGGCGAGGGCATCGGACTGGGCCGGGAAGTACAGCCGGTCCGAGTCGACGGCTGCCACCAGGAACTGCGCCGTGGTCGGAGCCAGGGCCTCGGTGAGGGCGCCGCGGCCCCGGCTGATGTCGTGGCTCATGAGCGCCTCGGTGATGGCGATGTAGCTGTTCGCATCGAAGCGCCGGACCAGTTTGTTGCCCTGGTGGTCCAGGTAGCTCTCGACCTGGTAGCGTCCCCGGCCGGCCAGGGACCCGGCTTCGAGCGGGGACTCGGAGTCCTGGGCGTTCCGGCCGAACCGCTCGTCCAGCTCTGCGGCGGAACGGTAGGTGATGTGCGCTATCCGCCGGGCGAGGGCCAGGCCCGCTTCCGGCTCCGGGCCGCCGTAGTAATCTCCGCCGTTGAAATTGGGATCCTGCCGGATCGCCAGCGTCTGCGCCTGCGCGAAGGCAATCTGTTCGGCGGTGCTGCTCGCCCCGACGGAAATCACGGCGCAGCGCTGGACCCGCTCCGGACAGCTGACCGCCCACTCCAGGGCCCGGGCCCCGCCCAGGGAACCACCGAGCACGGCGAACCAGCTGCGGATGCCCAGGGCGTCCGCCAGCCGTGCTTCGGCCGCCGTCGTGTCCCGGAGCGTGACGAGCGGGAACCGTGAGCCCCAGGGCTTTCCGTCGGGAGCCGTGGTGGAGGGCCCGGTGGAGCCGTAGCAGCCACCGAGGATGTTGATCGAGACGACGAAGTACTTGTCCGTGTCCACGGGAGCACCGGGGCCGGCGAGCTGCTCCCACCAGCCGGGCTCCTCGCTGTCGCCGCGCGTGACGTGGGTGTCCCCCGTGAGCGCGTGCTCGATCAAAACCGCGTTGGAGCGGTCCGCGTTGAGGGTCCCCCAGGTCTCGTAGCCGAGGGTGACGTCCGGCAGCCGGGCGCCGGATTCGAGTTCCAGGTCGCCGATCCGGAGGTGCCGGACGGTTCCGTCCGGGACCGCCGGGGCAGCGCCCTGGCCGGCCGGGGCGGGGGCGTGGGGTTGGGTGGTCGTGGTTACAGATGCACCCTGGCGGGTGGCGGCAATCGTCATTTGGGACCTCACTTCGCGCTTGCCCACCGTCAGCTGACCGGCGGGCCAGGTCTTCACCCGGGGCACCCCGCCGCAAATGGAGGGTTGCCGGCCAGCAAGCCGGGGCTGTCGCTGGCGCTCATGACCTTCCTTGAGTCTACGAAACGCGGCGGGCAGGTGGCGAAGATTGTGACGTCCGTGTGACTCCCCGCGTTGGACCGGCGCCCGGGCAGCCCAGGCTGTCCCAGACCTGGCGCCGGGCGCCGGTGCTGCTCAGGCGGTCTTGGCCGCGCGGAATCCGGCGTCGAGGTCGGCGAGGATGTCGTCGATGTGTTCCAGGCCTACGGAGAGCCGCACCAGGCCGGGGTTCACGCCGGCGATGGTCTGCTGTTCCGGGGAGAGCTGGCTGTGCGTGGTCGACGCCGGGTGGATGACCAGCGAGCGCACGTCGCCGATGTTGGCCACGTGCGAGTGCAGTTCGAGGGCGTCGACGAACCGCTTTCCGGCTTCGGCTCCGCCGGCGATGTTGAAGGCGACGACGGCGCCGGTCCCCTTGGGCCCGTATTTGCGGCCGCGCTCGTACCAGGGGCTGGAGGGCAGCCCCGCGTAGGCGACGGATTCGACGTCGTCCCTGGCTTCGAGCCATTCAGCCACCCTGATGGCGTTCGCGACGTGCCGCTCCACCCGCAGGCTCAGGGTTTCGATGCCCTGGGCGATGAGGAAGGCGTTGAACGGGGACACCGCCGAGCCGAGGTCGCGCAGCAGCTGGACGCGGGCCTTGAGGATGTAGGACAGGTTGGCGCCGAGGGCACCGTCCGCGCCGAGGTCCCGGGCGTAGACGAGGCCGTTGTAGGTGGGGTCGGGGGTGTTGAAGCCGGGGAAACGCTCCGGGTCCTTGCCGAAATCGAAGTTGCCGGAATCCACGATCACTCCCGCGATCGCGGCGCCGTGGCCGCCGAGGTACTTCGTGGCGGAGTGCACCACGATGTCCGCACCCCACTCGATCGGCCGGATCAGGTACGGGGTGGAGAGCGTGTTGTCCACGATCAGCGGGACACCGGCCTCGTGCGCCACCTGTGAGATGCCTTCGATGTCCAGCACGTCCTGGCGCGGGTTGGAGACGACTTCGCCAAAGAACAGCTTGGTGTTCGGCTGCACGGCGTCGCGCCACTGGGCTAGGTTGTCGGGGTCCTCCACGAAGGTGACAGAGATGCCGAACTTTTTCAGCGTATGCGCCAGCAGGTTGTAGGTGCCGCCGTAGAGGCTGGGGCTCGCCACCACATGATCCCCGACCTCGGCGACGTTGAGGATCGCGAAGGTTTCCGCGGCCTGGCCGGAGCTCAGCAGCAGTGCCGCGAGCCCGCCTTCCAGGCTGGCCACCCGCTGTTCCACCGCGTCCTGGGTGGGGTTGCCGATCCGGGTGTAGATGGGGGCAAGTTCGGCCAGGGCGAAGCGGTTGGCGGCGCTCTCGGCGCTGGGGAAGACGAACGACGTCGTCTGGTAGATCGGCAGCGAGCGGGCGCCGGTGGCGCTGTCCGGCTCCTGGCCGGCATGGATCTGGCGGGTTTCGAAGGACCAGGCGTTCGACATCGGGACACTCCTCAAGGGACTGGGCACAGGCATTCCGGAGCCTCTTGGCCCGGGTCAGCACTGGCGCCGCGCTTGCCTTCCGGCGGGCGCCGGACGGCCAGGTCTTCACCCGGGGCACCCCACCGCGATACGAGGGTTGCCGGCCAGCAAGCCGGGGCTCTGTGCTGGCACTCATGACCTGCCCTCAGTCTAGGAAGCGGTGACGGGTCGTGAATAGCTTTGTGACGAAGATGAAGCTGGATGCGCGGCGGGGGCTGTCAGTCGCGTTGGAGCGCCACTGACACCCCATTGACGCCCTATTGACAAGGAGGAACAGCCGTGAGCGCACCCCGGAATTTAGGATCCCATCCCGGTAAGGGCACCCTAAGCTGAGAGCCGCATCACAAAGTGCCAAGATGATGGCATGCGCATGGATCACGTCTCTTACGCCTGTGAACAAGATGGCCTCGCTGCCACCACCGAACGAATTGCGTCTGCCCTCGGCGTTGAAGCCGTGAAGGGCGGAGTACACCCCAGATTCGGGACCCGCAACATGATTATCCCGCTCGCGGGACACAAATATCTCGAGGTTGTGGAGGTGCTGAACCACCCGGCCTCGGACAAGGCTCCCTTCGGGCAGGCCGTCCGTGCCCGCTCCGAAGCCGGCGGCGGCTGGATGGGCTGGTGCGTCGAAGTTGACGACCTGGCCCCGTTCGAGGAACGGCTCGGCCGCGCCGCCGTCAACGGCAACCGCAAGTTCCCCGACGGCCGCGAACTGGTCTGGAAGCAGATCGGCATCCTGGGGCTCATCGCCGATCCGCAGGTTCCGTACATGCTCAAGTGGGAAGGCGATCCGGAACTCCACCCGTCTAAGGCCTACGAGAGCAACGTCAAGATGTCCGCCCTCACGATCGCCGGTTCGGCAGAGCGGGTCACCGAATGGCTCGGTGTGCCGGTCGAAAAGCCCCTCGAAGACGTGGCCGTCCACTGGCTCGCTCCCCGCGGCACCCCCGGTATCCTGTCCGTCACATTCGAGACCGCCACCGGGGCCGTCACCATCTAGCGTTTCACCGCCCAACACTTCGGCCGCCATCAGCGGGTGCCAATGACGTCACCCACCGATGGCGGCCGATACTTTTTAATACCGGCAACCTAATACCGGCAACGCGGAGTCACTTCGCGCCCGTCCGAAGGCTCCGGATGGGCCGGAGGTGACTCCGCGTTGATTGGGTGCAGACTCAGCCCAGGCCGATGGCCTTGCCGAAGAGGCTGAAGCCGACGAACGCCACGATGTCCAGCACGGCGTGGGCGATCACCAGCGGCATCAGCCGCCGGGTCCTCGTGTAGATGAGCGCGAAGATGACGCCCATGATGGCGTTGCCGATGAACGGGCCGAAGCCCTGGTAGAGGTGGTAGCTGCCGCGCAGCATGGAACTGGTGAAGACCGCCAGCGGCACACCCCAGCCGAACTTGCCGAGCCGGTCCAGCAGGTAGCCCACCACGATCACCTCCTCCACGATCCCGTGCCGGACTGCGGAGAGGATCAGCACCGGCACCGTCCACCAGTACGCGTCCAGCGCGCTGGGGATGATCGCCGTCGTGATGCCGAGAGCCCGGCCGGCAGCGTAGAGGCCGAGGGAGGGGATGCCGATCAGCGCCGCCAGGCCGAAGCCCTGCAGCAGGTCCCTGCCGGGGCGGGCAAAACTGAGGCCCAGGGTCCGGAACGCCGTGACGCCCCGGCCACCGCCGCCGGACAGTCCGGCCGGCCGGTGCTCGGTCAGGAAGTAAATCACCAGGGCCACCGGCACCAGGGCGAAGAAGATATCCAGCAGCTGGTAGGTCAGATCAAAGTACTCCCGGGTACTTTGCGAACGGTTCAGGGTGGAGGTGCCCTCCGCCAGCGGCGCACGGGTCATCTTGTCCAGGAGCTGAACGACCGAATACACGGCGGACTGCCCCAGGGACAGGCCCAGGACGATCCAGACTTCTAGCCGCAGACGGCGGCGGGAGGGAACGAGCATGTTCCTATCTTGCCCGGAGTTGCCGCCTATGCTTGGGGATTATGAGTGCGCCCGGGAAAATCATCATGATCCGGCATGGCCAGTCCGCCGCCAATGCCGACACCTCGATCTATAACCGGGTGCCCGATTACCGGATTCCGCTGACCGAGCTCGGCCTGGACCAGGCCCGGGCGGCCGGCGAGCAGGTCCGGCGGCTGCTGGACGGCCGGCAGGTCTGCGTGTACGTCTCCCCCTACCTGCGTGCCTACCAGACCCTTGAGGCGCTCAACCTCGGCGCGCTGGTCGAGCGCGTGATCGAGGAACCGCGGCTGCGGGAGCAGGACTGGGCCAACTTCCAGATCGCCGGCGAGATCGAGGACCAGAAGGAACTCCGCAACGCCTACGGCCACTTCTTCTACCGCTTCCGGGAGGGCGAGTCCGGCTCCGATGTCTATGACCGGGTCTCCTCGTTCATGGAGACCCTGCACCGGCACTGGGCAAGACCGGACTACGCCCCCAATGCACTGTTTGTCACCCACGGCCTCACCATGCGGCTGTTCTGCATGCGCTGGTTCCACTGGTCGGTGGAGTACTTCGAGTCCCTCAACAACCCGGACAACGCCGAGGTCCGCACCCTGCACCGCACCGAGGACGGCAAGTACGAGCTGGACAAGCCGTTCACCCAGTGGGAAGACCGGCGCGTCGATGAAACAGTGCTGGACGCCCCGCCGATGTTCTTCTAGCCGATGAGCCTGCAATATGTACGACTGCGACGTCGCGGGTGGCCGGGTGCCATCCTCTGGTCCATCCTGGTTCTGGCTTCCGTCGTCCTGATGGCCGTTGGCCTGTGGAGGTCATTCTTCATCCTGGGGTACCAGCCAGTGCCGGGACTTGAGGAGGATGCCCGTATTGGCGGCCTCTATATCCATGCCGGCTCCGCCGCGTCGCTGGCAGGCGCCGCCTGGTCATTCCTGCGCGGCCATCCGCATTGTGTGACTGCATGCGTGGCGGCCCCGGCAATCGTGGTCGGCGGCATCGCCCTGGTATCGCCGCACAGCATGCTGCGGCAGCTGGGCGCCCTCTGGGCCCTTCCCGGCGCGATGGTAGGAGTGATCGGGGGCCTGGCGGACCGCGGCTACCGGCGATCAGCTTCTGCAGCAGATTCGGCGCGTTGACTGCGACGACATCAAGGCTGAAATTTCGAAGCTTTGGCTCGCAAGACCCGACGCTGAACGGCTGTGACCCACGGTCCGGGACACCTGCTGACGCGCGCTGCACCGCCGTGATCAGAGGTGCCGAAGGTACCGCTCCGGTGAATCCAGGAACAAACGCAGGTTCGTGACCAGATCCAGATCCGACCAGTCCCGGCGCCGCAGGCCCCAGGAGCCGACTTCCAGAATCTGTGCGCCAGGAAGGGCCGCCAGCACCGGTGAGTGTGTGGACATGATGACCTGGGACTTGCCGGTGGCCAGAAGGTCCTTCAAGACGGCCAGCAGGGTGAGGCATCCGGTGAAGGACAACGCGGATTCCGGTTCATCCAGCACCCACAATCCGGGGCCCCGGAACCGGTCAACGGCCAGCTCCAGGAACGACTCGCCGTGGGACATGTCATGGAACGGGATGTCGGGACCGGACGTGCTCGGGTTCTTCTCGAGGTAGGTGAAGAAGCCATGCATGGTTTCCGCCCGAAGAAAGTAGCCCCGCCTCGTGGCGCCGGCGTTCCGGACCAGCTGCAGGTGACCGGCGAGCAGGGATTCCGTGGACCTGGTGGTGTGGCGTGCGCCGGTTGACCCGCCTTCGGGGGACAAACCGTAGGCCAGCGCAATGGCTTCCACGAGGGTGGATTTTCCCGACCCGTTTTCGCCGACCAGGATGGTGGCGGACGTCAGTTCCAGCCCCTGGTCAAGGATCTGGGCCACGGGAGGCAGGGATGCCGGCCACTGCCGGCGGTCCAGAACGTGGCCGGGATCCTCGGCCAGCCGCCGGATCGGATAGTTGTGGAGGGCCATGCGCCCATTGTTGCAGGCTGCCCGTCTGGTCCCGGTTCACCAGGCCAATATCAGCGGCCGCACGTCAGTCCGGACGGTGGCCGATCACCTGCCGGAACTTCCCACTCACGCCGGACTGTTCCGGCGGCTCCTCAGCGCGGACGACGTCGACGTTCCCCAGACCCAGCGAGGCGAGGTACGCCAGCAGCTTCGCGGAGGCGGTGGCCCACACCGTGCCGGCGTCGGCGCCGGGTTCCGGGTCGAGCCGGAGCCGGAGGGTCGCCGGTCCGGTCTGGAGCAGCTGGCTGCGGTGCAGGCCGGGCGTTTCGTCCGCGACGGACCCCACCGCGAGCGGAAGGATCTGTACCGTCGTGCCGTGGGCGTCGAGGAACCGGAGGATGTCGTCGCGGCGCCCGGCGACCTGGATGGCGGGCAACGGGTTGCCGCAGTCGCAGGGACCGGCCTTGGCCAATACGGAGTCCCCGAGGTCGTAGCGGATCAGCGGCTGGATCCGGTTGGCGAGGTTGGTCAGCAGCACGGTGTGGGACGGTTCGCCCGGGGGCGCGGGCCGGTAGTCGGCGTCGACCGGCTCCAGGATGACCCAGTCGCTGTTGACGTGCAGCCAGCCGTGGGCGCAGCCCAGCGCGATAAGAGTGAACTCTGAGGCGGCGTAGACGTTGTGGATCTCGCAGCCCAGCGCCGCGGCCAGGCGCACCCGGTCGCCAAGGGACTCGCCGCTGGACTCCACAATCACCGGCCGGAGGTGCAGCCGGCCCGCGGCCTGCTCCTCGGCCAGAAGCTCGAGCGCGCTGGGGTAGCCGATCATGAGGGCCGGGTCGAAGTCGTTGAGCGCCGCCACCAGCCGGTCCAGGGGCTGCTGCACGGGGAAGAGGCGGTAGGCGCTGCGGTGGAACCGGCTGCGGCGCCGTTCGGACTCGAGCCAGACGACGCCGGCGAAATGGCCGCCGGTGCCTACCACCACGGCCGTCCGGAATCCGCGCCCCAGCATCGCCAGCAGCCGGCCGGCGTTCACGGTGGTCCCGACGATCCGGATGGCTAGTGCCCGGTAGCAGGCGACGGCGGCGGCGTCGTGCACGAACAGGCCCGGATGCCCTGTGGTGCCGGAGCTCGAAAAGACGAAATATCGGCCGCGGTAGCGGCTCCCGACCAGGGCCGGGTCGGCGGCGAAGGCCTCAAGACCGGCCCGGGTGACGGCGGAGTCGGTGACCCAATCGTCGAAGTGAGCCATCAGCTGCGGTTTGGTGACCGGCGGCAGGTCCCAGAGCCGGATGTCATCGGCCGGGAGCCCGCGGTACAGCTGCCGGTAATACGGTGAGCCGGTGCGGGCGTGGGCCACGAGGGCGGCCAGCCGGGTGTCCCGGCGCCGGGCCAGGGCGCGGGGGCCGCCGCGCGTCGCCCGCCACAGATCGACCATGATGCGCAGTTCCTCGACGTATCCGGCCATCCGGTCCCTCCTGCTGGAAACCTGTGCTGGGAGCGTCAGCGGGCGCGGACGCCCGCGCGCCAGACGGCGTGGGTGAGTGGGATGCCGGGCCGGTAGGCCAGGTGGGTGGCCGAGGGCGCGTTGAGCAGGTGCAGGTCCGCGCGGTGGCCGACGGCGATCGAACCGACGGCGCGTTCGCCGTCGGCGTCGTTCCCGGACTCCCGGCCGAGGGCCAGGGCGCCGCCGTAGGTCGCGGCGCGCACCGCCTCGTGGACGCTGAGGCGCATCTGCAGCACGGCGGTGGTGACGCAGAACGCCATCGAACTCGTGTAGGAGGTGCCGGGGTTGCAGTTGGACGCCAGCGCCAGCTGCACGCCGGCGTCGAGCAGTTCCCGGCCCGGGGCCAGCGGCTGGCGGGTGGACAGGTCGCAGGCCGGCAGGCAGGTCGCCACCGTGCCGCGCCCGGCGGATTCGCCGTCCCAGCCGGACCAGCTGGCCGCGAGGGCGCCGACGTCGGCGGCGGAGAGGTGGTTCACGTGGTCCACGCTGGCCGCGGCGAATTCCACCGCCAGCCGGACGCCGGGGCCTTCGCCGAGCTGGTTGCCGTGCACCCGCAGTCCCAGTCCGGCATCCCGGCAGGCCTGGAGCACGCGGCGGGACTGGGCCTCGGTGAAGGCGCCGCGCTCGCAGAAGACGTCGGCCCAGCACACGAACGGCCGCACGGCGTCGAGCATCGGGCCGCAGACCAGCTCCGTGTACTCGTCGGCGTCCATGCCGGCGGGCACCAGGTGGGCGCCAAGGTAGGTGACCTCGTCCACCACGGTGGAGGCGATGCGGGCGCTGCGGGCCTCATTTTCGACGTCCAGGCCGTAGCCGGTCTTGGTCTCCAGGTACGTGGTGCCCTGCGAGACGGCCTCCGCCACCCGGCCCAGCGCGAGCCGGGTGAGGTCGTAGTCGGACGTGCTCCGGGTCGCGGCCGTGGTCACGGCGATCCCGCCGGCGCTGTAGCTCTCCCCCGCCATCCGGGCTTCGAATTCGGCGGTCCGGTCGCCGGCGAAGATGAGGTGGGTATGGGAATCGACCCAGCCGGGCAGCAGGGCGCGGCCGCCGGCGTCGACGGACTCGTCGGCCGCCGGCGCGTCCGCCGCCGGCCCCAGCCAGGCGATCCGTTCGCCCTCGACCAGCACCGCCGCGCCCTTCAGGACGCGGTGTTCCCGGTCCTGGGTCATCAGCTCGGCGATGTTGGTGATCAGGGTGCTCATGGGTCCATTCTTCAGCGCCGGATGGACCAGCGCGTTGCCGCCAGCGCCTCCGCTGTCCGGGATGCCGGACCGGCAGCCGGTGCAGCGTCCGTGGCGGCACCCTGGCCGGCGAGGATGAGCCCGGCGGCCAGTTCGGCGACGCCGGAGGAGGTCTGGAAGCCGTAGCCGCCCTGGCCGGCGAGCCAGAAGAATCCGGGGGCTTCGGCGTCGAACCCCACCACCGGGATGCCGTCGGCCGCTTCGGTCCGCAGCCCGGTCCAGGCCTGTTGGACACCGCGCAGGCCGAGGGTGGTAAGGCTGTTCAGCCGGGTGATGAGGGCTTCGATGTCCCCCGGGTGCGGCTGCGCGTCTTCGGGACCGCTCGGCACGGACTCGGAGGGCGAGATCAGCACCTGCCCGCCGTCGCGCCGGAAGTAGAACGACTCGTCGGCGGCGGCCACCATGGGGCTGCCCTCCGGGAGGGGATGCTCGACGTCGACAATCGCCGCGGTGCGCCGGTACGGCTGCAGCTGGACCTTCTCGACGCCGCTGAGGACGGCCAGTTCGTCGGCCCAGGCGCCGGCGGCGTTGACCACGACGGCGGCCTGGAAGCCTTCCTGCCCGGCGCCGAGTTCCCAGCCGGAGCCGAGGCGCTGGGCCGAGTGGACCCGGGCGCCGGTGATGATGTCCACGCCGCCGGCTACGGCGAGGCGGCGGTGGTCCCCGAGCAGCAGGGGCGCGTTGCAGGCGAAGGATCCGGTGTCCAGGCCGGCGGCGGTGAAGGCCTCCGGGCGCAGCGCCGGGCAGAGCTTCAGGGCTTCGGCGTGGGTGATCGGATTCATGTGGCCGCTGGCCTTGTCCCGGACGGCGGCTTCGTCGCCGATCAGCAGGAAGCTGCGGGGTGAGAGCACCGGTTCCGGCCGGGAGGCATCCTGGGCGGCGATCAGTTCGAGGGTCCGGAGGGTGAGCTCCTGCACCACGGGAGGGCCGTAGCTGGGGATCAGTTGCCGGGCCGAGCGCGACGAGGCGTGGTAGGCCAGGGACTGCTCGGCCTCCACCAGGGCGACACTGCATTTCCCGGCGAGGGCTGAGGCAAGGGACAGGCCGGCGATACCGCCGCCGACAATCACGACATCGTAATTAGCTGACATGGTCCCATCCTTGCAGATGGACGCGGTTGCGGCGCCGTTTGCGACGCCGCAACCTTTGGTCCTGCCCGCGGCTGGTGTCCGCCGGGGTCCGGCTAGCCGGCGACGGCCGCGCGGCTGCGCACAAAGGCCTGCACACACGCCTCGACGTCCTCGGCGCTGTGCGCGGCGGAGAGCTGGACCCGGATCCGGGCCGCACCCTTGGGCACCACCGGGTAGCTGAACGCGGTGACGAAGACGCCGTTGTGCAGCATTGTGTCCGCGACCTTGGCGGCCATCACGGCGTCGCCGAACATGACCGGGACGATCGCGTGCTCGCCCGGGAGCAGCTCGAAGCCCTCCTCCGACATCCGGCTGCGGAACAGCCCGGCGTTGGTGAAGAGTTTGCTGCGCAGTTCCCCGGAGTTCTCCACGAGGTCCAGGGCCGTGAGCGTTGCCGCGACGATGGCGGGGGCCAGCGAGTTGGAGAACAGGTACGGACGGGCCTTCTGCCGGAGCATGGCCACGACTTCGCGTCGGCCGGAGACGTAGCCGCCGGAGGCACCGCCCAGGGCCTTGCCGAACGTGCCGGTGTAGATGTCCACCCGGTCCGCGACGCCGGCGTGCTCCGGGGTGCCCGCACCGCTGGCGCCCATAAAGCCCACGGCGTGGGAGTCGTCCACCATGACAAGGGCGTCGTATCTCTCCGCGAGGTCGCAGATCGCTTCCAGCGGGGCGAGGAATCCGTCCATTGAGAAGACGCCGTCGGTGACGATGACCATCCGCCGGGCCGGGTTCTCCTGCGTCGTGGCCTCGATCAGCTTGGACTCAAGGTCCGCCATGTCCTGGTTGGCGTAGCGGAAGCGCTGGGCCTTGCAGAGCCGGATGCCGTCGATGATCGAGGCGTGGTTCAGCGCGTCGGAGATGACGGCGTCTTCCGGGCCGAAGAGCGATTCGAACACCCCGCCGTTGGCGTCGAAGCAGCTGGAGAACAGGATGGTGTCCTCGGTGCCGAGGAACTTCGAGACGCGTTCCTCCAGCGCCAGGTGCAGGTCCTGGGTGCCGCAGATGAACCGGACGCTGGCCATCCCGAAGCCGCGCTCGTCCATCGCGGATTTGGCGGCGGCGATGATCTCCGGGTGGTCCGCGAGGCCCAGGTAGTTGTTGGCGCAGAAGTTCAGCACGTCCGCGCTGCCCTCGCCGATCTGCCCGGCTTTGATGTGGTTGCCCTGGGGCGAGTCAATGTGCCGTTCGGTCTTGAACAGGCCGGCGCCGCGGATCTCGTCCAGTTCGTGCTGCAGCTGGTCCTTGATGGCTGAATACATGGGTTGCGCTCCTCAGCGGGTGGGTCGGTGGGCCGAATCGGTGGCGGGTTGGAAGGGCGGGTTGGAAGGGCGGGTTAGAAGCAGGTCCAGTCCAGGACGACTTTGCCGCCCACCCCGGCGCGGGCAATCTCGAAGCCCTTTTCCCAGTCGGAGGCCGGAAGGGTGTCTGTCACGACGGCGGAGATGTTGGCGTGCAGGACCGGGTTCGAGGACAGCATCGCGCTCATCGCGTACCAGGTCTCGAACATTTCGCGGCCGTAGATGCCCTTCAGGGTGAGCATGTGCGTGACCACTTTGCCCCAGTCGATGTCGATGGACTGGCTGGGCAGTCCCAGCATCGCGATCCGGCCGCCGTGGTTCATGTTCTCGATCATCTCAGGCAGCGCCGTGGGGTGTCCCGACATTTCCATCCCGATGTCGAATCCCTCGCGCATGCCGAGTTCGCGCTGGGCGTCCTTGACGCGCATTTTGGAGACGTCGATCGCGAGGTCGACGCCGAGCGTCCGGGCCAGTTCCAGCCGCGGGGCGGAGACGTCCGTGATCGCGATCTTGCGGGCGCCGGCGTGGCGGGCGACGGCGATGGCCATCAGCCCGATCGGCCCGGCGCCGGTGATCAGCACGTCCTCGCCGACGAGGGGGAAGCTGAGCGCGGTGTGGACGGCGTTGCCGAAGGGGTCGAAGATGGCGCCAAGTTCCGGCGTAACCGAGGGGTCCTGGTGCACCCAGACGTTGGTCTCGGGGATCACAACGTACTCGGCGAAGGCGCCGTCGCGCTGGACACCGACGCTGACGGTGTGGATGCACATCTGCTTGCGGCCGGCGCGGCAGTTCCGGCAGATGCCGCAGACGATGTGCCCCTCGCCGGAGACGCGGTCGCCGACCTTGACATCCAGGACGTCCTCGCCGGTCTCCACGACTTCGCCGTAGAACTCGTGGCCGGCAATCAGCGGGGCGTTGATGATGCCCTGCGCCCAGGCGTCCCAGGACTGGATGTGCAGGTCGGTGCCGCAGATGCCCGTAGTCATCACGCGGATTTTGACGTCGCCGGGGCCGGTTTCAGGCTCCGGCCGGTCCACCAGCTCGAATCCTGCGTGGGCGCCGGACTTGTAGAGAGCCTTCATGGGCCTTCCTAACTGTGCCCATTCACCGGGCACACTGAGATCCGCTGCCTGGGCAGCTCCTGTGGGACAACTCACCCCATTACAGCCCCTGCAAAGCGTTAGCACAACCGGATTATTCTCAATCGACGATTTAGCGTTGCCTTGCGCTTAGAATGGTCGGCATGGAAATCCACCAGCTGGAAATGCTCCGCGAACTCGGGGCCCTCGGCAGCGTCAAGGCGGTCGCCGAAACGCTGCTCGTCACGCCCTCGGCGGTCTCGCAGCAGCTGGCCGCGCTGCAGAAATCCGTGGACGTGCCGCTGACCCGCAAGGAGGGCCGGAACCTGGTCCTGACCGAGGCCGGGCAGGTGCTCGCGGACGCCGGGGCCGCCGTCGTCAGCGCGATGGCGGACGCGAAGACCGCGATCGGCGCCTATCATGGCTCCCCGGTGGCCCCGGTGACGCTCAGCGGTTTCCACAGCGCGGGGCAGGCCCTGTTCGCCCCGCTGGCGCGGCTGCTCGCCGGACCGGGGCAGCCGCGGATCCTGCTCTCCGACGAGGACGTGGCCCAGCAGGACTTCCCGGCGCTGACGGCCCGGTATGACCTGGTGCTCGCGCACCGGATGGACCACAGCCCGCGCTGGCCCGAGGAGCGCGTCGCCGTGATTCCGCTCGCACACGAGCCGCTGGATGTCGCGCTGCCGGCCGGGCACCGGCTGGCAGGCCAGCGGGCGGTGACGGCGGACGACGTCGTCGGCGAACCCTGGGTGACCAGCCGCGCCGGCTACTCCCCCGCGGACGTGCTCTCCGCCGTCGCGGCTGTTTCCAGCCGGGAGCTGAACATCGTCCACCGGATCAACGACTACTCCACGGTGGCCGCGCTGGTGGCGACCGGCAGCGTGATCGGGCTGCTGCCCCGGTACACCGCACGGCCGGTACTGAACCCGGGCATTGTGCTGCGGCAGCTGGAGGGCATCAGCACCCGGCGGCGGATCGACGTCCTGGCCCGCCCGGAGAACCTCAAACGCAGGTCGGTCATGATGGTCTGCGACGCGCTGCAGACGATCATGACCGAGCTGGCCACCGACCTGCCCTAGGGGTTGGGCCCCGCGGCCTTGTCCTTCCAGTGCCCGTTTCCGAGCTGCTTACCCAATCCGTTGCCCATTCCCTTGCCCCATCCCCTGCCCGGCCCCTCGGCGTCCGGAGCTCCGGCAACAATGTGCCCGGCAGTGATGCCGGACCCGTCCTTGACGCCCGTGATCCGCACCTGGCCCCCGGTCGCGAGCTCCGCTGCGGTGGCGGCGGAGGGCTTGAGCCGCTTTCCTACGCCGTCCCTCGGTATGGTGCCGTCAACGGCAGGAGCGGGCAGTTTCAAGATCCTTGTTCCGGCGTTGATGGCGTAGACCTGGCTGAAGCCGTCCTCGCTCTTGACTGTGATGGACGAACCGCTGACGGCTTCGATGGCGCCCTGCTGCGTCAGCCGCGTCTCGAATCCGCCGTCGACCTTTTTGACCACGCTTTCGCCATGCAGTGGCACGGCACGGTTTTTCTTCTGCGCCGGCCCCTCTCCGGGCGGAAACTCCGCTGGCGGGGTCACCGACGTCGTGGGGCCGGCCAGCGGGGTCACCGACGTCGTGGGCATGGTGAGCGGGACCGCGGGCGGTGCGGTGCCGGCCCAGACCGCGGCCGCTCCGGCCCCGGTGAGGGCGAGGACGATGCTGCCCGCCAGGGCAGCGTTGCGCAGTCCGGTGCGCTGTGGAATCGCCATTGGTTCGCCTTCCCCCGGGCACCGGCCTGTCACCGGAGCCTCGGGCACCAGCATAGGGCCGGAACGGCCCGCTGAACATGCCCGGGTGCCCCTTAACCCAAGTAACGCGCAGCAGGGGCCGTTCTGAGGGTTCAAAACGGCCTGCTGCGAGCCAGATGGGTCGGGCGTTAGCCTTCGACGCCGAGGCGTTCCAGGATCAGCTCCTTGACGCGGCCGGCGTCGGCCTGCCCGCGGGTGGCCTTCATGACGGAGCCGACGATCGCGCCGATCGCCTGGAGCTTGCCGCCGCGAATCTTGTCCGCGACGCCGGGCTGTGCGGCGAGGGCGGCGTCGACGGCTTCGAGCAGGGGGCCGTCGTCGGAGACCACGGCGAGGCCGCGCTTGGCCACGATTTCCGCCGGCGTGCCTTCGCCGGCGAGCACGCCGTCGAGGACCTCGGTGGCCATCTTGTTGTTGATCTTGCCGTCCTCGACCATCGCGTTCAGCTCCACGATGGTGGCCGGTGCGACGCCGAGCTGGCCGGGGTCGACGTCGGCGTTCTTGGCGCGTCCGACGATCTCGCCCATCCACCACTTGCGGGCCACCGTGGCGGTGGCGCCGGCGGCGATGGTTTCCTCGATCTCGTCCATCACGCCGGCGTTGACGACGTCGCGGAATTCGAGGTCGGAGTAGCCCCAGTCGGCCTGCAGCCGCTTGCGCCGGTCGGCCGGCGGCTCGGGCAGCGTGGCCCGGAGTTCCTCGACCCATTCGCGCGAGGCCACGATCGGCACCAGGTCCGGTTCCGGGAAGTAGCGGTAGTCGTCGGCGTCGGACTTGGGCCGGCCCGAGGTCGTGGTGCGGGTGTCCTCGTGCCAGTGCCGCGTCTCCTGGACGATGGGCTCACCAGAGTCCAGGACGGCGGCGTGCCGCTGGATCTCATAGCGGACGGCGTGTTCGACGGCGCGCAGCGAGTTGACGTTCTTGGTTTCGGAGCGGGTGCCGAAGCGTTCGCGGCCGTGCGGGCGGAGCGAGACGTTGGCGTCGCAGCGGACGTTGCCGCGTTCCATCTTGGCGTCCGACACGCCGAGGTTCTTGACGATCTCGCGGACCGCGGCCACGTAGGCCTTGGCGAGTTCCGGCGCGCGGCTGCCGGCGCCCTCGATCGGCTTGGTGACGATCTCGACCAGCGGCACACCGGAGCGGTTGTAGTCCACGAGGGAGTAGTCCGCGCCCTGGATCCGGCCGGTCGCGCCGCCCATGTGGGTCAGCTTGCCGGCGTCCTCCTCCATGTGGGCGCGTTCGATTTCGACGCGGAAAATGGTGCCGTCGGAGAGCTCGATGTCCAGGTAGCCGTCGTACGCGATGGGCTCGTCGTACTGGGAGGTCTGGAAGTTCTTCGGGGTGTCCGGGTAGAAGTAGTTCTTCCGGGCGAAGCGGCACTTCTCGGCGATGGTGCAGTTGAGCGCCAGGCCGATCTTGATCGAGGACTCGATCGCGGTCCGGTTCACGACGGGCAGCACGCCGGGCATGCCGAGGTCCACCTCGTTGACGTTGGTGTTGGGCTCGTCGCCGAACACGTTCGGCGCGGAGGAGAACATCTTGGTCTTGGTGTTGAGCTCCACGTGGACTTCGAAGCCCAGAACGGGATCGTACTTCTCCATCGCCTCTTCGAAGCTGAGGGTTGCATCAGTCATTAGTGGGAACCTCCGTGGCTCGCGACTGCAGCGGCTGCAGCATCCGTCGGTGAAGAATCAGTCAGTGATGGCGCCCGGTCCAGCAGCGGGCCGCCCCACTGTGTCTCGAGCAGCGATTCGAGCACGGCGCCGACGCGGTACAGCCGGGCGTCCTGGCGGGCCGGGGCCAGCAGCTGGACACCGACCGGCAGTCCGTCCTCGTCGGCCAGTCCGCCGGGCAGCGAGAGTCCGGGGACGCCGGCCATGTTGGCCGGGATGGTGGCGACGTCGTTGAGGTACATCGCCAGCGGGTCGTTGAGCTTCTCGCCGAGCTTGAACGCCGTGGTGGGCGCCGTCGGGGAAATCAGCACGTCGGCCTTGGCGAACGCGGCGTCGAAGTCGCGCTGGATCAGGGTGCGCACCTTCTGGGCCGAGCCGTAGTAGGCGTCGTAGTACCCGGCGCTCAGCGCGTAGGTGCCGAGGATGATGCGGCGCTTGACCTCGTCGCCGAAGCCGGCGGCCCGGGTGGCGGCCATGACGCGTTCGATCGTCATCGGGCCGTCTTCGGGCAGCACGCGCAGGCCGTACCGGACGCCGTCGAACTTGGCCAGGTTGGAGGAGGCCTCCGACGGCATGATCAGGTAGTAGGCGCCCAGGGCGTACTTGAAGTTGGGGCAGGACACCTCGACGATTTCGGCGCCGGCGCTCTTGAGCAGCTCCAGGGATTCGTTGAAGCGGTTCTCCACGCCGGCCTGGTAGCCCTCACCGTGGAGTTCCTTGATGATGCCGATCTTCATGCCGCGCACGTTGCCGATCGATGCGGCGGCCACCAGGTCCTCCAGCGGGTCCTGCAGCGAGGTGGAGTCGTGCGGGTCGTGCCCGCCGATGACCTGGTGCAGCAGCGCGGAGTCCAGCACGGTGCGCGAGACGGGGCCGATCTGGTCCAGCGAGGAGGCCATCGCGATCGCGCCGTAGCGGGAGACGCCGCCGTAGGTGGGCTTGACGCCGACCGTGCCGGTGACGGCGCCGGGCTGGCGGATCGAGCCGCCGGTGTCGGTGCCGAGGGCCAGCGGGGCTTCGAAGGCCGCGACGGCGGCGGCGGAACCGCCGCCGGAACCGCCGGGGATCCGGTCCAGGTCCCAAGGGTTGTGGGTGGGGCCGTAGGCGGAGTGCTCGGTGGAGGAGCCCATCGCGAATTCGTCCAGGTTGGTCTTGCCCAGGATCGGCATCTTCGCGGCGCGCAGACGCTTGACCACGGTGGCGTCGTAGGGGCTGTGCCAGCCTTCGAGGATCTTCGAGCCGGCCGTGGTGGGCTGGCCGACGGTGACGATCAGGTCCTTGACCGCGATCGGGACGCCGGCGAGGGCGTGCAGATCCTCGGCGGCGGCGCCTCCCGCGGCGCGGATCGCGTCCACTTCGGCGGCGACGGCGAGGGCCTCGTCCGTGTTGACGTGCAGGAAGGCGTGGACCTTCCCGTCGACGGCGGCGATGCGGTCCAGGTGCGCCTGGGTGACCTCGACGGCGGAGACTTCGCGGGCGGCCAGCTTGCCGGCGAGAGCGGCGGCGGAGGAGCGGATCAGTTCGTTGTTCTCAGTCATGTTCTTAGCCCTCATCCAGGATTGCCGGGACCTTGAAGCGGCCTTCGTACGCGTCGGGGGCGCCGTTGAGTGCCTGCTCGGCGGTGAAAGTGTGGCCCACAACGTCCTCGCGGAACACATTCGTCAGCGGGATCGGGTGGGACGTGGCCGGGACGTCATCACCGGCGGCTTCACTGACGGATTTCACTGAATCGACGATGACGGCGAGTTCGCCGGCCATCCGGTCCAGCTCTTCAGCACTCATCTCGATGTGCGCGAGACGCGCGAGATGCGCAACGTCGTCGCGGTTGATCGCAGCCATGGATCTCCCCTGCAAGTTCGGATTATTTTCCGTCCCAGTCTACGTGGGTTCGCCTGCCGCCGCCGTCCGCCCCCACCCCAACCAACGCGGGGTCACCTACGGCCCATCCGGAGGTCCGGGATGGGCCGTAGGTGACCCCGCGTTGGTGTGTGGGGGTGGGGCGGGTCAGCCGATGCCGATGGCTCCGGTGAGGACCCCGACGGCGAGCATCACCAGGGAGATGACCGCGGTGCGCCAGAGGACCTTTTTGTGGTGGTCGCCCAGGTCCACCTTGGCCAGGGAGACCAGGAGCAGGATCGCGGGGACCAGCGGGCTCTGCAGGTGGAAAGGCTGGCCGGTGATGGAGGCGCGGGCCATGTCCGCGGCGCTGACGCCGTAGTGGGCCGCCGTTTCGCTGAGGACCGGGAGGACGCCGAAGTAGAAGGCATCGTTGCTCATGAAGAACGTCATCGGGATGCTCAGCACACCGGTGATGATGGCCATGAACGGGCCCATGTCGGCCGGAATGATCGCCACCAGCCACTCGGACATGGCCTTGACCATGCCGGTGCCGTTGAGCACGCCGGTGAGCACCGCGGCGGCCATAACCATGCTGACGACGGCGACGATCGACGGTGCGTGCGCGATGAGCTGGGCGCCCTGGTCCTTGACCTTGGGGAAGTTGACCAGCAGCGCGATGGCGGAGCCGACCATAAAGACGAACGGGAGCGGAATGACGTTGGCCACGAGCGTGACCATGACGGCAACCGTCAGGCCGAGGTTGAACCAGAACAGCTTGGGACGCAGGGTCTTGCGGTTGGGGTCCAGCGCGGTGTCCGCCATGGCGGAATCCCGGTCGTCGACGAGGTCCTCGGTGCGTTCCAGGACTGCTACGGATGAACCTCCCGCGGAGGGGCCTCCGACGGCGGGAACTCCCCCGGCAGGCCGGGAAGACTTGGGCCCGGAAGACTTGCGGCCGAAACCGAAGCGGCCGGTGCCGCCGTCGCCCAGGGAGGTGCCGCCGTCGGACGTGTTGGCGGTATCCCAGATTTCCGGAGCGGTGGCGCGGAGCCGGTTGCGTTCCTGCAGGCCCAGCAGCCAGGCGAAGACGAAGACCACAACGAGGCCGGCGATGAGCGAGGGGACCATGGGAACGAAGACATCATTGACGTCGAGCTTCAGCGCGGTTGCTGCCCGGGCGGTGGGGCCGCCCCACGGCAGGATATTCATGGTGCCGTTGGCGAGGCCCGCCACGCAGGTCAGGACCACGGGGCTCATCTTGAGCCGCAGGTAGACCGGCAGCATGGCCGCGGTGGTGAGGATGAAGGTGGTGGAGCCGTCGCCGTCGAGGGACACTGCCGCCGCAAGGATGGCCGTGCCGAGGACCACCTTGGCGGGGTCGTTGCCGAGCTTGCGCAGGATGAACCGGACCAGCGGGTCGAACAGCCCGACGTCGATCATCAGGCCGAAGTAGATGATGGCGAACATCAGCAGGGCTGCAGTGGACGTCATCGACTTCATCGAGTCCATGACCATGGGGCCGATGCCCAGCCCGGCGCCTGCGAAGAGTCCGAAGACGGTGGGGACGATGATCAGCGCCAGCACCGGCGTCAGCTTCTTCGTCATGATCAGCACCATGAAAACCGCAATCATGGCGAATCCTAGTAATACCAGCACGGCCGGCTCCTTCTTCATTGAATCGCACCACCCCGGTGTGATGCGTACAACAGACGTTAGAGTGGCGCGGGTCACGGCTGGGCCTTTGCCTGATTTGATTGGCATACTGCTTATTGGACGCATTTTGCGCATTCTGCTCACACGCTTGGGAGGACCGATGAAGGGAACATCCCGCCGGACACCCCTGCGCTTCTCCACCCAGACCCTGCTGCTCCAGCTGGGGGTGGTGGCACTGGTGGTGCTCCTGACCAGCGCCGTCCACATCTGGCTCACGTTCGAGCGGCTGGGCCGCGAGGCGGAGAACCAGGCCCTGACCCTGGCCCGGGCGGTGGCCTCGGACCCGGAGGTGCGGGCGGAGGTCCGGCGGATCAGCGCCCAGCCCGGCACTCCCCCGGCCGCCGACCTGCTCGCCGGCCCGCTGATGGCCGCCGCCGAGGGCGCCCGCACCCGCACCGGTGCCCTGTTTGTGGTCATCACCGATGAAACCGGCCTGCGCCTGGCGCACCCCGACGCCGACCGGCTCGGCGAACGCGTCAGCACCGACCCGTCCGAGGCGCTGGCCGGCAGGGAAGTCACCACCCGGAACACCGGCACCCTCGGGCCCTCCGCCGGGGCCAAGGTGCCGGTGTACGCCCCGGGCGCGGACGCCGTCGTGGGAGAGGTCAGCGTGGGCTACTCCACCGAAACCATCGCCCAGAGCCTGGCCCGGGACGTCGTCCCGATCGCCCTGACCGCCGCGGGCGCCCTGCTCGTCGGCGTCCTGGCCTCCTTCCTGCTCCGGCGCCGGCTGCAGCGGCTGACACTCGGGCTGGAACCGGAGGAAATCAGCACCCTGGTCCACGACCAGGTCGCGGTGCTGCAGGGCGTCGACGACGGCGTGATCGGCGTCGCCGCGGACGGCCGGATCAGCGTCTTCAACGCCGCCGCCCGCCGGCTGCTGGGACAGCCCGACCTCACCGGAACGCCGTGGGCCGAGGCCCCGGTGCCGCCCCGGCTGCTCGCCCTGACCAGGGCCGACGCCGCGGAAGGCGATGCGGCGGAACTCGTTGCCGGCGGGCGCGTGCTGGTGGCGAGCGCCCGGAAGGCGCTGCACGGCCGCGAGGACCTGGGCTGGGTGGTTATGCTGCGGGACCGGACCGAACTCCAGCAGCTGACCCGCCAGCTCGATGCGGTGGGCACCATGTCCACCGCGCTCCGGGCCCAGCGGCACGAATTCGCCAACCAGCTGCACACCATCGCCGGCTTCATGAGTATCGGCCAGCACCAGCAGGCCCGGGAGTATCTGGCCAAGCTGGCCGCCACCGGTCCGTTGAAGTTCCCCGTGGACCAGGCCGAGCTGCTCCAGGACCCGTACCTGCAGGCCTTCCTCGGTGCCAAGGGCGTGGAGGCGGATGAACGCGGCGTGACCCTGCGGCTGGGCCCGGAAACCCTGGTCCGGGGCCACGTCACCGAACCCCAGGAGGTCACCACGGTCCTCGGCAACCTGATCGACAACGCCGTGAACGCCGCCGTCGCGGGCTCCGCGCCGGACCGCTGGGTCGAGGTGGAGGTGCTCGACGGTCCCGGCACCGGAACCGGCGGCGGCACGCTGCACATCGTCGTCGGGGATTCCGGCGACGGGCTGCCCGCCGCCGGGGCCGCCGGGTCCGGCGGAGCCGACGCGGTGTTCGCGGAAGGATTCACGACGTCGGACCGCCCGGCCCGGGCGGGCGCGGGCCAGGGCCTGGGCCTCGCACTGGCCCGCCAGCTGGCGCGCCGCCGCGGCGGGGACGTCCGGGTGCTGGACCCGGGCTCCCCCGGCGGGCCCGGCGCGGTGTTCATGGCGACCCTGCCCGGGACGACCAAGCCCAACGAGACGAAGACCAACGAAAGGGACAACGGTGTCTGAAGACCTCAGGGTGTTGATTGTCGATGACGATTTCCACGTCGCCAAGCTGCACGCGGCCTATGTGGACTCCGTGGCAGGATTCCTGGCGCTGCCCCCGGCCGGGTCCGCCTCGCAGGCGCTGCAGGCCATCCACAGCCTGCGCCCGGACCTGGTGCTGCTGGATGTCTACCTGCCGGACGCCTCCGGTCTGGACCTGCTGCACCAGCTGGACGTGGACACCATGATCCTCAGTGCCGCCTCGGACACGGCCTCACTCCGGCTCGCGTTCCGGCGCGGCGCGCTGGGCTATCTGCTCAAGCCGTTCACGGCCGAATCGCTGTCGCAGCTGCTGCGCTCCTATGCGCGCTACCGGCGGATCCTCGCCCAGCCGGGAAACGTCAGCCAGGAAACGGTGGAACGGGCCAAGCGCGCGCTCATCCCGGGGGACGTCATCGCCTCGGCCAGGCCCCGGTCCGCCACCGAGGCCGCCGTGCTGGAATCCCTCGAACCGGGCGAGCAGTATTCGGCGGCCGAGGTGGCCACCCGCGTCGGTGTTTCCCGGGCCACCGCCCAGCGCTACCTCTCAGCGCTCGCCGACGACGGCGCCGTCGACATCCAGCTCCGCTACGGCACCACCGGGCGGCCCGAGCACCGCTACGGACTCCCGCCGGGGTCACCCGCCTGAGCGCCGCTACTACCAACGCGGGGTCACCTACGGCCCATCCGGGGACCCGGAACGGGCTGTAGGTGACCCCGCGTTGGGGTTTAGCTGGTGCTCTTGTGGGCGACGAGTTCGATTTCGACCAGCATCTTGGGATCCAGGAACGGGAGCACGTGGACCAGGGCGAGGCTGGGTCGGATCTCGCCGAAGACCTCTCCGTGGGCGCGTCCGGCTTCCTCCCACTGGCTGATGTCCGTCAGGTACAGCTTGGACTGCACGACGTCGGCATAGTCGAAGCCGGCGTCGGCCAGGACGGTGCCGAGTTTGTCCAGGATGTACCGGGTCTGGGTGTAGAAGTCCTCGCCGACCACGCCGTCCTCACCGCTGGCCGCGGTGGCCGAGATGTAAAGGGTGTTGTCCACCTGGACGGCTCGGGAGTAGCCGACCTTCTGTTCCCAGACGGAACCGGTGCCGAATGTCTTGCGCATGGAGATGCCTTTCGCAGTGTGGCTGGAGTCGGCACCACTGTAGGACGGCGCGCGCCACCACCGGTAACCCGGCGGAAATGTGTCAGCCGGGGCGAGGCCGAGCCACTCACTTACCAGCAACGCGGGGTCACTTACGGCCCATCCCGGACGCCGGAATGGGCCGTAA